>CAYJFX010000006.1:4969-37898 GCA_964369735.1 uncultured Treponemataceae bacterium | reverse complement strand
GGTAAAAGGCATTGAATTTGGTGCAGGCTTTGAGAGCGCGCAAATGACAGGCTCAGAATGGAACGATGAAATGATTCTTGGTGAAGATGGCATACCTACATTTAAAACAAATAATGCCGGTGGAATACTTGGCGGAATATCAAATGGGAACGATATTGTTTTTAGACTTGCGGTAAAACCTGTTCCAAGTATTAGTACTGAGCAACAAACGATAAAAATAAATGATGACGGAACATATGAGAACACCACAATAGAGGTGAAGGGACGGCATGATGTTTGTTTAGCACCGAGAATTGTTCCTGTAGTTGAAGCAATGGCGGCAATTGTGCTTGCTGACCTCAGTTTGCGACATAACGCATCTATATAATATTTATATCTTTCTTAGAATACCCAAAATTTTACAGGAGAACCTTTTGCAAAATAAAAATACAAAAATAGTATTATCAAATATACATATTACTATGATTTTTAACCTATGCGTGTGGATACTCTTTTTTAGTTTCTTTTATGGTTATGCGTACTATATAAAAACAACAATAGCAAAGCCATTGTCAACTCTTGATAATGCACGTTTTGAAGGTGTTTCACAATCACTCTTTGATAGAAGCGGCTCACACCCCTTAGACTGGGATGAAAGCATATTACCGACCACAAAACCATATATCCATGCAAAGTCAGTAATAATAATCGATTTAAACACTGGTAGTATTTTATACGAAAACAATGCCGATGAGGTTATTCCACCAGCTTCAATGACAAAGGTTGCTGCAATGTATGTTGTTTTTGAAGAAATAGAATCGGGAAGAATTAGCCTTAGCGACTATGTGCCACTTCCGCCTGAAGCATGGTCAATAAATGCTCCACCAGAATCTTCTTTAATGTTTTTAGGAGCTGGGCATACGGTAACACTACAAGAAGTACTACTAGGATTAAATATTTCATCTGGGAACGACGCAGCCGTTGCAGTCGCAAATTATGTTTCAGGCTCTATGGAACAGTTTATTGAGAGAATGAATGAGGTAGTCCTTGAAGCAGGCCTAACCCAAACACGCTTTTTTGATTCATCTGGCTACTCTGCAAAAAACACAACTACTGCAAGAGAGTTTGCAAAATTTGCACGCCTCTATGTGGAAAAATATCCTGAAACACTAGAATTATTTCATACAGTACCTCAAATAGCCTACCCTCAAGAACATAACCTTCCGCCATCAAGAATTGGCCTCGATTTTCCTATAGTACAAAAGAATACAAATCCTACAATTGGGGTAATTGATGGTGTAACGGGCTTAAAAACAGGATTCATCGATGAGTCAGGGTTTAACTTATCACTCACCGTTGAACGAGGGAACACAAGTATCCTTAGCGTTATTATGGGTGGCCCTGGTCGCAATTCTCGAGAGGGCCAAGCATACAGATTAGAAGATTCAATTTCAATCGTAGATTATGCGTATTCCCATTTTAAAACTGCAGGGTATGAAACATCACTTGCAATATCGATTCCTGTGCTTGGTGGCAAAGAAAATGCTGTGCTTGCAAGAGAAGCATGGCATACAGGGGTAACCGTTCCTGCAAGCGCACAGAACCTTAGCCGAACAGTAGAAACGCCTGCCTATGCAGAGTCCCCGGTACGAATTGGAGATGTTCTTGGATATGCAGTATACACTGCAGACAATGTAGAAGTGCAAAAAGTGCCATTACTTGCAGACCGAACCATAGAAAAATCAATTTCATTGTACCCTATAGAATACCTACTCGGCCTTACACTTAGTAGAAAGCAATAAAAAAAGCTTGAATGCTACACATGGCATTCAAGCTTTTTTCTATCCTCAATTATATAAAATCCCCTGAAGTCTCAGCCTCCATAAAGTACATATTTTTAAATGGATGAATATCTAACGCATTGGGGTACCAGCCTCCGAGCACACTCGTGTCTACAACATTGAACGACACAGGGTGTGAAAGTGGTAAAAGAATACCAGCATCTAATAAATACTGCTCTGCCTCCGCAAGTTTTTCATATCGCTCATCTTGATCTTCGATAGTGGTTGCTTCTTCTAAAAGGTCATCAAACTTTTCATCGGTCCAGTGAGTTTCCCTCAAAGAAGAGCCAGACCTAAAAAGTTCTAAAAAAGCGAGAGGGTCGGCAAAGTCTCCAATCCATGTATAGGTAAAAAGGTCTGCCTCCCAACCATCAAAACTTCCTAAGTATCGCTCACTTGGTGTAGTTTCAACGTGTAATGTGATTCCTACTTCTGCAAGACCATCAACAAGAACCTGTGCTTGCTCTCTCGTATATTCTAGGTCAGGTATAGCAAAAGAAAGCTCTAACCCTGTTGAAATTGCATTTCCATCTTCATCATACTTTACTTCATAACCAGCTTTTTTTAGAAGTTCCTTTGCAAATTCAATGTCCCTTTCTTTTACCCCAACAACCTCTGGATAATTACCTATAGGTAAAATGAGAGTTTCTGCAGGAACAAAACCGTTTCTCAGTAAATCCCATGGAATTGCAGAAATAACCGCATTGCGCAAATCAGGATTATCCCATGGCTTATTTTGCGCCTTAAAAAAAACAAACTCTGTTCCAAATTGTGGTGCAATGTATAGCGCATTTGTGTCATAAATACTATTTACCATTACCCCACCAGTAGCCCATTGAACTTCACCTACATTAAAGCGAAAAGCATTTTCATCCACATCATCATCATTTATTATTTTAATAGAAGGAATTGCAACTTTAGCTGCATCATAGTATTGGAGGTTCTTTTCAAAAACTACCGTTGTTTTTGTCCTTTCCTTTAGAGTATATGCTCCAGAGTACACATTTTTTTCTTTTGGAACAACGGAAAATGCGTGATGTGTTAATATCTTGGCAAAATAATCTGTAGGAGCATTTAGCCGAACGATAAGGGTAGTTCTGTTCTTTACTTCAATACCAACATCATCTGCGCTACTATTCCCTTGCCGATAATCAGCAGCCCCTTCGATACAATCAAGCAATGAAGCAAATGGCGCCTTTAATTTTGGGTCTAATAAGGCAATCCATGAATCTTTTACATCGTACGCGGTTATTCTTTCTCCATTTGAAAACTTTGCTTCTGGTCGTATAGAGAATGTCCATGTTTTTTTGTTACGTGAAACAGTATGTTCTTCAGCTATTGCTGCAACAGGCTCTAGTGTTAAAGGCTCGTGCACAAACAATCCTTCATACAATGCATTTAATAGTTGCCCCTCAGAGCTATAATTTGCCGTGTGCGGATTTAAATCATAATCATGAACAGAGTCAATAACGATTAATTCTCTTTGAATACTTGGATCAAACCCCACTTGAGCTGATATAGCACAATAAAACCCAATCACAAGTAAAATAATAATATTTTTTTTAACCATTCGAAATTCCTAATTTTTTCATTTGTTCTTCAGTAGTGACAGTAGAAACATATTCAGCCTTATATTTATTAGCTTTCAGAATAATATTTTTTATAACATCCAAATCAATTTTTAAACCTTTTACCTTTGACCTGTTTGATTCAGCCACTTCGGTCTTAAAAAAATTATCAAAGCCAACTAAGGTTCCATACAAAGACTGACAGTCACTTATTCTCTTTTGTACATATTCTAATACTGCTCCCTCGCTTTCGCCTTCAAGCTTAGAAAGTAATGTAGAGTTTTTCATTCCGAGGGATGAGAAAATTCTTGAGCGTTGAAGCATTCCATCAATAAACTTATTATAATCTATTGTTTCAGCTTTTTCCACTTGCGTTTGCATATCAACACATTTTATTTTATATTCAATTGTTTTATTTTGTATTCCAAAAGCAATTCGAATTGCAATGTAAAATTTCTTAAATGCACTTCTACTTTCTCCTTGCAATAGTTCATGGTTTTCTTGTATCTTTTGTGTAATTATATCAAGAGGCGGGGCAAAGGATTGCATAATTTTAATGACACCAAACAGTAGCGCCCTCGTATCAACTTTGTTTTCTTTTTCTTCTTCTTTTTTTAGCTCTGTTTGGAATGAATCTAACACAGTCTTGCGCAAAGACTCCATTGAGGAACCAAAATCTTCTTGTACAAGCTCTTCTATTAAGTCTGGATAAAATCGCTGCTTGCCCATGTATTTTGGAAATACTTTTTTTATCTCATTTAATCCATTTTGAGCATTTAATGTACTATAGATTGACTGGAAATTTGGATTATTAAATATGCTCTTTCGAACATCGATTTTATATAATTGTCTGTGAAGAGCAGTTAGCTTTTTTAATTCTGCGTTTATCTCATCAATAGATTTTGCAGCCACAGATAACATATTATTAAGTAAGCCCACAGACATTGTGTCTGTACTATTTTTCACTGCAATAACCACATTGCCAAAGTAGCGATTATTACTTAAGTTATTTGAGCGGTTTAAATTATTCCAATCAAGAAATGAATTAAACATAAATAATTTTTTTATCGTATCAGGTCCAAGCGATTCAACATTAAACTGAATATAGTTGCATAAAAAATCTAACGAGCTTTCATAATCAGATAAACGAATCCCTAGCTTTGTTGGGCCTTCAGCATCCGTAAATTCATCGCTTTCTGGTAAGGCAATACTAACAACTCTCTTGTCTTTTTTGTAAGGGTCAGGAAGAAGAAGTTTCTTTTTTTCGAACAATCCTATCATGTTTCTTATCGCAGAGTGAAAAGTTCTGTAGCTTTCAAGCATTTTTGGAAGAGCATGAGTATTATACCACATTATTTTTTGTTCTGCTGCCTCATACAGCGCACGTTCAAATTCAGTCAATAGATTCATTCTTTATTATCGGCATGTTTTCAGCCTTTCAACAAGAAAAAAAATGCTGAAATAATAGCTAAAATACCACAAAAAACCTTTGACCATTGTCTAAATTTATGGTATCATATGAGCCTATGAGCACAAAAAAGACAAAGTTTAAAGTAAATCAACAAATTGTATATCCAAGTCAAGGCACCGGAAAAATTGTAGAAATTAAAGAAAAGTTGTTTAATGGCAATAAAACAATGTACTACGTAATTTACCTTGAAGTTTCTGATATGACCATAATGGTTCCAATAGATAAATGTGAAGAACTTGGCATTCGCGCCATTGTTTCAGCAGCTGAAGTCCACAAAGCACTGGATATTATTGGTGAAAGCTTTGAGCCTATTACCTCTGACTGGAAGCTTCGATACCAATTAAATATGGATTTATTAAAAAAAGGTACTGTTCAGGACATCGCAATGATTGTACGCTCTTTGTATCATAGAAGTAAGGTAAAAGAGCTGCCCATCCTTGAACGCAAACTATATGATTCAGCAAAAAAGCTTTTAGAAGATGAAATTGCATCTGCCCTTAATTTAAGCCCAAAAGAGGTAGAAGTACTCTTGCATGAAAAACTCGAACCCCTTGGGCAAGAAGTTGAAGCAAAGAAAACATATAGTACTTTTGAAGATGATAAAGATGATGATGTTATTCTTGACGACGACGATACTGATGATTTTGAAGATGATGATTAATCACACATGAGAAAAGAAGGTATTCGAATAGCACTGGTGCTCACTGCTGCAGGAACTTCTTCTCGATTTAAAACAGGTAAAAAAAAGGAATTTATTCCCCTAGCATCGAATATTTTTCCAAACCAAAAAGGTGGAACAGTACTCTCTTGTAGTGCAGAAGCCTTTTTAAAATACTTTCTTGAAACATCAACTGTTAAACTCTCAAATTTTTTTATAACAGTTTCAAATAAAAATCAAATTGTGCAAGCAAAAAAAGCCTTGCTTGACAGCCCCTTTGTTGTACATTCACTCCAAAAGTTGCATATTGAACCAACGTTCATTTTAGGTAGCGACACAAGGCAGAAGTCGGTATATTGTGCACTCGATGCCCTTAACAGCTCGCTTTCCCACATAGACTTAGTCCTAATTCACGATGCTGCGCGCCCCTATATATCAGTCAGAATAGTAGAAGATGTTGTAGAAGCAGTCATAACACAGGGAGCCGCAGTTCCCATAATTCCCCCTGTCGATACACAAAAAGAAGTAAACCAGGAAGGTAAGATTGTGCGTCATTTATTGCGCTCAACTCTTGGAGCAGTTCAAACGCCGCAGGGTTTTCGGTTTGCAGAGCTCGTAGAGGCTCATAAAAAAGCCGCAAATGACAAAAAAGAATACACAGATGATACAGAAATTTGGGGCCAGTATGTAGGGGATGTATTTACAGTAGAAGGCAGTGAAAAAAATACAAAAATAACCTTTAAGAAGGATATAGAAACGCACATGGAACGACTACCATCATATAGAACTGGGCTTGGACAGGATCTACACAAACTAGTAGATGGGCGAAAGCTTATGATAGGGGGCATAGAAATCCCTTTTACCAAGGGAGAGCTTGCTCATTCTGACGGCGATGTACTTCTTCATGCAATAACTGATAGTCTTTTAGGAGCAGCAGGCCTAGGTGACATTGGCGAGCTTTTCCCTCCAAGCGATAACAAATGGAAAAATGCAAACTCATGCATGTTACTACAAAGCGCTTGGGAAAAAGTTAAACATGAGGGATGGGTTATTGAAAACATAGACTGCGTAATTCAAATAGAAAATCCTAAATTTTTACCATGGCGGGAAAAAGTAATAGAGTCTATTGCGTCTATATTGGATTGTAAAAAAGAAATAGTTTTTGTAAAAGCAAAAACAAATGAAGGGTTGGGAGACATAGGACTCGGTAATGCTATAAGCGCAACGGTTATTTGTTTATTGAAAAAGTAATCACTCAAAGCATATTGGAAGTAGTATATAGGGTCAGTAGGACGTGCCATGGATGGCGCAAAACAAAAAAGTTATTGAGTTTCGCGCTAATCATTTTACTTCTTACCTTGCGCGAAACTCAGTAGTAAAAATTGCCAGTACGGCAATTTTTACGTATTATGCCACGTAGGCTTCTAATCGTTGAGAAAGGCTCGGATGTTGTAAATGGCGTATAGCTTTTTTTTCAATTTGTCTAATGCGCTCTTTTGTTAAATTAAATACCTCTCCTACTTCTTTAAGTGACATAGATTTACCATCGTTTAGTCCAAATCGGCAACGCAAAACATTTGCTTCTTTTTCGGTAAGCTCATCAAGAACAGTATCAATATCATCTCTCATACTTGCATGAATTGCATTATTTTCAGGCGATACATATTGATCATCCTCAATAAAATCTGCAATTGATGTAACTTCTGAGTTTCCCGTTGTTGAATCAAGTGAAACCATGTCTTGTGCAATATTAATAATATCACGAACATGTTCAGGCGTCATATGTAATACTTCGGCAACTTCTCTTATTTCTTCTTCTTCAGTTTTGTTTCCGCTTACAAGCTTACGAGTTTTTTCAATTTGCACAAGCTCATTTGCTCTGTTTAAAGGAAGGCGAATTGACCTCGACTTTTCACAAATTGCTTTTAATATTGCTTGTCGAATCCACCATACTGCATAAGAAATAAAATGATAACCCTTCGTTACATCAAAGCGATCTATAGCTGTCATAAGCCCAATATTTCCTTCACTTATAAGGTCGACTAAATCAAGCCCATGGTTTTGATATTTTTTTGCAACACTTACAACAAATCGAAGGTTTGCATTAACAATTTTTTGTTTTGCACTTTCATCGCCTTGAGCTGCTCGAGTTGCAAGTTCAACTTCTTCTTCTCGTGTTAAAAGTGGTAGTTTATTTATATCCTTTAAATATAAGGATAATACTTCATCGTTTGATCTCATGTTTATAGTCTCCTAAAAAAGTTTACACTAAACTCTCTTCACTAAATATATTGCAAGATACGTGCCAACTTTTCTTTTTCAATAAATATTTTTTTTATTTTATTGTATTACAACAAAATAAAAAGCTAATCCAGATATAAAGCAGGTAATAAACTATTCATCATATACCCAAATGAGACAAAGTGACACAGGGATAAAATAATGCTTCAAAAGTGTATCAAAATGACACAGCAATACATATATTTATTTCCCCATTGCTTCAAAGTAAAAAATAAGCTACAATACACTCATGGCACATATTATTTCATGGAATGTTAACGGCATTAGAGCCGTAGAAAAAAAAGATTTTTTAGGCTGGCTGCAAACCAGTGGTGCAGATGTTGTATGCTTACAAGAAACAAAAGCAAACCCTTCTCAACTTTCAGATAATCTTTTAAAGCCTGACGGGTACTATGCATACTGGGCATCTGCAAAAAAAGCAGGTTACTCGGGTACTGCAATATATAGCAAGAAAGAAGCAACTAAGATTACTACTATGGGCGTCGACGAGTTTGATGATGAAGGTCGGGTGCTTGTAGCCCATTTTGGCAATACCTGTGTTATTAGTGCATACTTCCCAAACAGTCAAGAGGCAGGTGCAAGGCTCGATTATAAGCTAAGATTTTGTAAAGCCATGCTAGAACTCTGTGATAACTTGGTTTCGCAAGGTAAAAATATAATTCTTTGCGGAGACTATAACATTGCGCATAAACCTATTGATCTTGCTCGCCCAAAACAAAATGAAGGAAACCCTGGCTACTTACCTGAAGAGAGGGCTTGGATGGATACCTTTACTGAATCGGGCTACGTTGATGTTTTTAGACATTTTTGCAAAGAAGAGAACCAATACTCTTGGTGGAGCTATCGGTTTAAAGCAAGAGAAAAAAACCTTGGGTGGCGTATTGACTATGCGTGTGTAAATGAAGGATTTATGAAAAATGTAGAAAGTGCAACCATCCTCCAAGATGTTATGGGGTCAGACCACTGCCCGGTAACTATTACCATAAGTGAAAACCTATAACTATGGCTCGGAAAAAAATAACTCTTGAGTTTTTAAGCCCAGTAACTGTTTTCTTTTCTCTCATGTGTGCTTTAGTGTTTATCCTGTACCAAACAGGCACACATAGCATTGTTGAAACTTTTTTTAGTGTGGGTGGAAATGCTTCGAGTAGCACCCCATTTGAAAGAAATTCAATCTACGATTACATCACTATCTTTACTCATGTATTTGGACACACTTCAGGTCTCTTACTTACATTAAACCTCACATGTATACTGTTACTGGGACCAAATATTGAAAACGCATACGGAAAAGGATTAACGGTTCTTATGTTGATTATTGTTGCCTTTATTACAGGAGTATTGAGCACCGTACTGGTTGACACTTCTGTAACAGGTGCGCAAGGAATTGTATGTTTATTTCTTATACTAACAATATTATCATATGCTAAAACAAAATCTATCTGTGTATCAATACTATTTGTGTGCATACTGTATCTTGTATCAATTTTTGGGTACACTCCTTCCTCAAGCATATCAGCAAAAATTGTACCTATGATTGGGGCCCTTTGTGCAAGTGTGTTTGGCTTTATTGACTTTTTTGAACAAACAAAGCCCGTTCAAAGAAAGAAAAAAGAATAACCCTTGGTACGGCAAATTGTTATAAGATAAATAGTGTTTTTTTAAGAATGATAGACTTCACTTGACACAATTAGCGATGTTTGCTATATTTTTTTAAACATCATAATAAAGGTTTAGAAAAGTACGCCTCAAAAACTGCACTTTGTAGGTCTCTAGCAAGCCGCTCAATGCGATTACTTTTTAAAAAAGGCATATATGAAAATATTATTAAAACTGATTGCTGTGCTACTTATTACAATAGTATGTATTGCATGCAAACAACCCACAGAGAGTAATGACGGGAGCTTAAGCAATGGGGGAACTAACTCTATCCCTACAGCAGACCATTATGCAGTAGAAGGTGTAACACCTTCATTGCAGGGTATTATTGATCTAGCAAAGAATGAGGAAACTATAGCGATAACCGGTACTTTTGCAGGAAGTGTAACAGTAGATAAAACACTTACCTTTGTAGGCTACGGTGCTAACGGTGGTATTATCAGCGGTGGTGTAGAATCTGTAATAACGGTAAACGCAACAGACCAAACTGTAACTATCGGAGATAATATAACAATAACAAATGGTTACAGTAAACAGGGAGCAGGAGTTAATGTCATTGCGGGAAATTTTGTTTTAGACGGTGGAACTATCACAGATAATCACTCCCCTGGCGTTGGTGGGGGTGTAGCCCTAACTGTAGGTGGAGCAACATTTACAATGAATTCAGGAACAATTTCAAACAACTTTGCAGCACATGGAGGAGGAGTGTTTATTCAAAATGCACTATTTACGATGAATTCGGGAACAATTTCAAACAATAAAGCTTTTAATGGAGGTGGCATATTTATTAGTCGAAAAGCAATTGTTAACTTGTTTGCCGGTGAAATTCAGAATAGCAATGCATTTGAGGGGTTTCCTCCAAGTGATATTCAATTAGGTTCTATACAATTAAGCGCTGCTGAATCAACGATCGACATTGCTCCAGGTTTTAAATATGGGCCGTTAATAGACAACCGTTAAAACATAAAAAGCAATTCTACGCCCTGTGGAGTTGCTTTTTTATGACCCACAAAAACCCTAAAAACTCATCTATCCTTTGTTCTGCATAACCTTTCTATAAGCTCTGTCATGGCGTGCGCTGTTCCCTCTTTATAAAACGCTTCAAAGACATCATAGTACTTTTGCCGGTCTTCAAATAAGACATTTACTGCAGGGTAGCCCTCTTTTAGTAAATCTAAATTTAATAAAAGACGTCCCTTTCTTCCGCTACCGTGAATACAGGGTGAATGGACTCAAACTCAAGATGAAAACGAGCAATACGCTCAAGTGCATACATGCTTTTTTTTCGTATTTCGTTGGTAAGTAATAATTCTTGTATCTTTGGTTCAATTAAATAGGGCTCTACAAGATTTATAAAAGCTCTCATAATTTGCACGGGAGCTTTACGATATACTCCCCTATCAAAGCCCCCCCACTCATGAGCGCAAGGAATTGTATGTTTATTTCTTATACTAACAATATTATCATATGCTAAAACAAAATCTATCTGTGTATCAATACTATTTGTGTGCATACTGTATCTTGTATCAATTTTTGGGTACACTCCTTCCTCAAGCATATCAGCAAAAATTGTACCTATGATTGGGGCCCTTTGTGCAAGTGTGTTTGGCTTTATTGACTTTTTTGAACAAACAAAGCCTACACCACGCAAAAAACCGATGTAATACTACAAGCTTTGAGCTTCATATACCCCAGTTGTGTATTTATGAAGCCAACGTTTTAGAGGTTCCAGCCAATGATCTGCATATTTTCCTTCAAGGAGAAGTTGCTCAAAAAGATGGTGCAAGTGTGCATTGATGTTTTTTTTACCTTTTTTTGTTATGTTTGTTTGGTTTGCAAATAAATCGTCAATAAAGCCAATCGCATCATCTATTGTAAATAAATTATTAATTGCGTCAGTCATCATGTAGAGGGCTGCAGGTATACAGTTTACACTGTGCTGTTTAACATAGAGCACTGTTTCCCCTATTTCAATAGCACCTGCATACAATTCTTCATTATATAATTTTTTTTCTTCCTCTGAAAAATTTTCTTTTTCAAATACATCCTTAAAAAAACTGTAGGTAAGTACTACTACGGCAATATGCAAGCTTGGAACACAAAGGTAGTGAGGATCTACTCGACGTATACCATCAAAGTTCTTATCTCTGTAATCTCTTGCCGTAGGGCGATTAGTGGTAGTCATTTTATACTTATAAAAATTGGAAGCTTGTTTATATGTATCACTTATGGTGTGTAAAAAATTTGCAACATGAATATGCGCACTTTTTTTATTTTTCTTTATTAATAAGGCAAGAGGGCGAACCCAAAAATGAATAAAGTCTAAGTACACAGGGGCTAACGTAGGAACAAAAGGAACTGCTTCATCTAGCTCATGGTCGACATTTATTATTTCAATTTTGCGCCACCCCCATTTTACAGTAAATTGTAGCAAAAAGAAATCAACCGATACTATCCATATATATCGAATAGCAGCTAGTAAACTCCGCATATGGGTGATTACAAAAATAATCGTGGTAACAATCGAAAAACTCTTAATTGAACTAATAGTTTCTACGTCTTTTTTTTTCAGTGATTTCATTTTTTCTCATTTTAATTTAAAAATTTTTTGTTGATAAGCCTTGGATGTGAAGTACACTATAGCACAGTATACAAACACATGCAATATATATGGTCTTTTTCTCTAAAAAAACTAGGCTATTATTACCTTTGATATAGAAATACCTGTTAATCCGCCAAATTCTTCCTTAGAAGGTAAAACAGATATCTTAAATTGTAACCAACATAAAAGGGTATTCTACCTTGAGTAGAATACCCTTTGTCTATCTTAGCCTAATAGTTTTTCTATTTCATCTACAAGATTTGAAAATACATTTACAGCATCTTGTATGCTTGTCGATTTTTCCATATCAACGCCTGCTACTTTGAGCGCTTCAATTGGATAACGAGAACCGCCTGAGCTCAAAAATGCAAAATAATTTTCTTTGTCTTTCTCTGTTCCACTCGTGACCTTTTTAGCAAGGGCTAATGCTGCAGAAATTCCAGTAGAATATTTATACACATAAAAGGCATTGTAAAAATGTGGAATACGAAGACATTCTAAATCACTCCCTTCTTCAAAAACCATTTCGCTTCCAAAGTATGTTTCAAGTAATTCACGATACGTAGCACGACATACATCGACAGATAAGGGGGTGCCGCTTTCTACAAGTTCATGTGTTTTCTTTTCATATTCAGCAAACATCGTTTGTCTATATAAAGTTGCCAAAATATCGCCAGCTCTAATGCATAATAGGTAAGCCTTTTCATTTTTGTCAGTAGTGTTTTTTAGCATATATTCAAATAAAAGCTGTTCGTTAAAAGTAGATGCAACTTCGGCCTCAAAAATAGTATAACTATAGCTCATAAAGGGGTTTGACTTTGCAGAATACCACGAATGCATTGAGTGTCCTCCTTCGTGTGCTAATGTAAACACGTCACGAATAACATCATCCTTGTAATTCATCAAAATATACGGGTACCCTTCATAACCACCAGAAGAAAAAGCACCACTCCGTTTTCCTTTATTTTCGTATCGATCAACCCAGCCATTTAAAAGCCCTTTTCGTAAGGTAGTAGTATATTCTTTTCCTAAAGGAGAAAGAGCTTCTGTTATCATATCAACAGCTTTATCATACGGAGTAACAAATTTAACGTCTTTTGTAAGTGGCATATATACATCATAGTGGCGAAGCTCATCAAGTTTTAAAACCTTTTTTACTAATGCGTAATATTTATGAAGTGGCGCTAAATTAGAGCGGATAGTACCTACCAGGTTTTCATATACTGAAATAGGCACCTTATCTGGGAAAAGAGCTTTTTCAATTGAAGAAGTATACCCACGTGCTTTTGCTTTGTAAACATCTTGATTTACACTACCAGCATAGAGGGCGGTGATAGTGTTTTTATGGCTATCAAAAGCTTTATATAGTTGATTATACGCTGCCTTTCTAATATCTCTATCGGGATTTATTAAAAAAGAAGAGTACGTTGTTTGACTCAAAGGCATTTCTCCATCGCTAGTTTTTATAGTTCCAAAGTCAATATCTACGTTAGTGAGCATTGAAAAAGCTTTAGATGGTGCTTGGAGACTTTCTTGTTGTAATGCAAAAAGTCTTTCTTCTTTTTCTGTTAAAATATAAGGTGCCATCCTGATAAGTTTTTGTAAAAACATTTTATATGGCGAAAACTCAGTTTTTAAAAGCATTTTTTCAACTGTATCTTTTTCAATAGACTGAATTTCAGGAACAAGAAAGCTCGTTTTTGCTTCTGCCGTGCTTGCAGCCATCATGTAGCGCCCTAATTTGTCTTGCGCAGAACTATCAGAAGCATCTTGTGCAGTTAAAAGGAATGCATAGTTTCCAAGCTTTTCGCTTAACCGTTCCATTTCCTCATTTAATTTTAGAGCTTCAAGGAGATTTTTTTCTTCGTTAAGAAGATTTTTGAGATTCTCAATTTTCTGTGCATATGGTACTATTTTTTTTAGCGCACGTTCCCATTCATCATCATCTTTAAAAATTGTTGTTAAATCCCAACAATCTGCTTTTTTTACATTTTTTCGCATTGGTATAGTATGTTCATTCATAATTTGGAGTATAGCACATTGCAGTTTTTTTATCTATGTGATACAGTGCAATTATGGGAACTTTGACAAAGTATCAAATTGCTCGAGGGCGCAAGCTTTACGGGATATTTACGGCTTTTAACTCTATTTCCTTTACTCTTGTTACAGGCAATATTTTGTCAATTTATGCACTTTTTTTAGAAGCAAGTGCTCTCGTAATTGGTTTAATTAATGCTTTTAATTTTTTATCTTTTTTTGCCATTCCTCTTGGACGCTTTTTAACAAAAAAACACTCTATAATCAAAGTCTATGCTCGAGCATGGCTTGCAAGAATTCTTTGTGTAACCTTTATGCTTGCGATTCCTTTTTTAGTATCATCAGGCGTTCCAGAACTAGGTATTTTTTGTATTCTTATAAGTAATTTTGGTTTTAACTTTTTTCGTGGAATAGGAACAATTGCGAATAATCCCGTTATTACTGATTTAGCCCCAGGAAAAGACCGAGGAAGTTTTTTAGTTTTTTTATCACTTACTTGGAATACCTCTGCGCTTTTAGCAACACTCGCACTTGCATTTTTATTACAATACGGAGACTCACTTGTAATTTTAAATGCTGCAGTTATTTTGGGTATTATTTCTGGAATTATTTCTTCATTAATTCTTTTTAGAATGCCATCAAGTGACACCGAGCAAAAAACTGAGGCGACAAATTTTTCTAAAAGCTTTTTAACCGCAATGCATGACAGGAGCTTTAGACTCTTTCTTATGGCATTTATGATTGTTGGCTTTGGGGTCGGAATGGCTCGCCCTTTTATAATAGTATATGCAAGAGAAGTGTATGCCCAAGCCGATAGCGTTGTAACTTTTATTACTTTTTTTAGCAGCCTTGGAGCTTTGTGCATGGGGCTTGTAACTCGTCTATTTATAGATAAAATTGGCGCAAAACCAATGTATCTATTGTTTACCGCATTGACTATTGTAAGTTTGGTTCCTGCAGTATTTTCTCCATCAATCGGAAATGGTATAGTAGTGTTTGTTTTTCTTTGCCTCATCGCCTTTGTGTCCAATCTTGGTTTTTCTGGTGAGGAAAATGCAGGGCAAACCTATTTCTTTGGGCTCATTCCAAAGGAAGCTGTTCTTGATTTAAGCATTGTATATTTTTTAGTATCGGGTATGGCAGGTGCTACAGGTTCTTTGGTAGCAGGTGTTATGCTCGACGCTTTTGAGCAATCGGGCCTTTCAGTCACAGCATCATATCGATTATTTTTTGCAATTCAAATTGTCATCATTGGAATATCATTTTTTATTCAAATGAATCTAAAGGCGCTTGATAGTTATTCACTTAAAGAAGCACTCCCAATGTTTTTTTCGATGCGTGATATTCGTGGTTTAAGTCTTTTATATAAACTAGATAGAAGTAAAACCGTACGCGAAAAAACTGAACTATTAACAGAGCTTAGATTTTCTAACACAACAGCGGCTACTACAAATCTTCTCGAACACTTGTCTTCACCAAGTTTTGCTGTTCGCTCTGAAGCTATAGCGGGGATGGAAAGCCTTCCAAAATTAAACGAACAAACTATTGATATTCTTATTCTAGAACTTGACAGGGGTTTGTTTACAACCGCGTATCGTGCTTCAAGGATTTTAGGAAATTTTAAAATTAAAAGAGCTGTCCCTGAACTCTTAAAGCGTATTAATAGTGAAGACTATATTCTTGCTGGGGAATCAATGGTTGCACTTGCAAAGATAGGTGATGAGGGTGCACAAACAAAAATTTCTGAAGTTCTTGAAACGACAAAGAATGCACATGTTACTCTTTGGGGAGTGCGTGCAATGGAAATGTACGCAAATACAACAAGTATTCCAGTTTTACAAAATGTACTTCGCCTTAACCATGAAGATAAAACAATAGAAAATGAAGTAATCCTTGCCTTTGCTTCTATTATGGGAATTGATAAAGCATTTTTTCCAGCATTCTCTCAATATGCCGAAAATCCAGAAACAGTTGAAGAAATACTGCAATCACTTTTCGATGAAATAGTATCAAAAAAGAAAATTGGTACTGATAGAATCCCACCGCTTATCCTCGATTTTTTACATAACGCAGAACACAAAGATGTTTTTTCACAAAGCTTGGCGACCTATGCTAAAAAGAATGCAGGAATGACCGTAAAAATACTCATTAGTAGCATTATTGATACTGATACACCAAATCTTGATTCTTTTCGCTTTTTCACTTGTTTTTGGGCGCTTATGCTTTTTTCTGACCAAAAGCTCTTAAACAAATAGATTTTATACAACTTTCCACCGCAAACGCCAACGCCCATTTTCAAAACTATGACTAATAATTGAAAAAGTTCCAATCTCGTTTGTGTTTGAAACATGTGTACCAATGCACGCACATGAATCATAGTCGCCCACATCAATGATTCGAAGTATGTTACCAGCATTTTCAGGTAGTTTTGAAAGATCAACAATTGATGATGCTTCTTCTCTTGTTACAAAGCGTTCTGTAACAACAAGATTTTCCGAAATCGTTTCATTTACTACTTTTAGTAGTTCTTCAATTTGATCGGTCGAAGGTTCTACCTCTAAGCTATAATCACATTTCGATTTTTTTGCTTCTATATGTGCATTAAAAGAACGCTTGCACCCAAACATTCGAACCATAGTTTGGTTCAAAATATGCTCTGCCGTATGCATCGGAGCGCAATAATCTTTTTTTGCTTCATTTTCTGTTTTATTCATACAAAAAGTATACCTCCTATTCCTTAAAAAAGCAATAAAGCACTTAAAAGCTTTATTTAAGTAAAACAATACAATTTTGAACAATTATACTTGAATTGTTCAAAATTTTAATATATACTCCATATCAAGGGAAATACATTGGTAAATAGTGCTCTGCGAAAAAGAATTCTTATTACTCTAACGTTACTGCAAACCTGCGCATTCATGTTTGCAGTAGGTGCAAGTGATGCACGCTCAGAGTCTCCAAACCTTTTTGCAAGCCAAGAAGAAATACGTTTGCGAACAGAAAATATTTCACAGAACTTTGCATATTTACTACCTAATGGAGAAATTCACCCTGGGTACACAGGAAACAAAGATGAGCTACTACAAATGCTTTCACCTGATATTCAACACATTGTTTCTGCGAATTTTCTTACAACGTCATTTTCAATTACAGAAATAAGTAGAGGTCAAATACCAACAATCCACTTAGAAAACAATACACTTTGGGAAGAAACAAGCAGTAATTACAATGAAAATATAACATACGGAAATGATTTCTCTGCACTTGGATTTAAGACAAGTAATGTTGCATATTATCGTTATGATGGTGAAAACCCACTTTTTTCTCCAAACAGCTTATACAATTCCATGCTATACACAACCATAGGAAGTGAAGAAAAAAAAGTGCTAGAGCGTTTTGTTTTTTACCGTTGGACAGGAGAAAACATGGGTATTGATCTTGATACTTATATGTACGCAATAGATACCTATACAGGACTTGTATTTACCTATGTAAAAATTGGTTCGTGGAAATCTGCATTTGGGGTTGAGGTTCCAACACGATATGACCCTGTTGATATTTACAAAGCTCAAAATGAAACACCCCATTTGTTTTTTGAATATGATCCTATTGGTTATATTTCAAAAGAAGGTGTACTTGTGTTACATGACTGGTACATCAAAAAAACAAAAGAAAAGCTTGCAAATCAATTGGTTTCGAGTTTACCTGTTGGAAAATCTCCCTACTACATTCCTTAATCTACACTTTGGTTTTGTAGCTTTTCTTCTTTTGCATAAATACAAAGAGCATCAACAAGTTCATCACAATAGCCTTGCATAACTTGGTCAAGTTTATAAAGCGTAAGACCAATTCGGTGATCTGTTACGCGGTTTTGCGGAAAGTTATATGTTCTGATTCTTTCTGAACGATCACCTGAACCGACCATGCCCTTTCGAGCAGCAGAGCGCTCAGCATTCTTTTTTGATTCTTCGAGCTCAAAAAGTCGCGCACGTAAAACACGCATAGCCTTATCTTTATTTTTGTGCTGACTCTTTTCATCTTGCTGAATTACAACTAATCCTGTTGGTAAGTGAGTTAAGCGTACTGCAGAGTCAGTCGTATTAACACATTGACCTCCAGGGCCTCCCGCTCTCATAACATCAACTCGTAAATCTTCCGGTTTTATCTCAATTTCAGTTTCTTCTGCTTCAGGAAGCACCGCTACAGTTACAGCACTCGTATGTACCCGTCCTTGCGATTCTGTTGCAGGAACTCGTTGCACACGGTGAACGCCACCTTCATACCGAAGGCTTCCATATACATACTTTCCACTAATTGAAAATGAAAGCTCTTTATATCCGCCAACTTCTGTTTCGCTCATATTAATAACTTCGTATTTCCAACCTTTCATATCGGCGTATCGACTGTACATTCTAAAAAGATCTGCAACAAAGAGAGATGATTCATCTCCTCCTGTACCACCTCTAATTTCCATAATAATATTTTTTTCTTCAAGCGGGTCTGGTGGAATTAAAAGCATTTTAAGTTTTTCTTCCATTTCGGGCTGTTGTTCTTCTAATTCGCGTAACTCTTCACGAGCCATTTCTTTCATATCTTGATCGGGCTCTTCTGTAATGATGCTTTTTGACTCTTCGATGCCTTGCAGTATACGCTTGTATTCATCGAAAGCTTCCATAAGGTTAGTTAAATAGGAATGCTCACGCATAGTATCTTTATATTTTTTGGGGTCTTTTACTAAGCTTGCATCTTGAATAAGTTCATTAACTTCTTCGTAACGTACTTTTAATTGTTCTAATCTCTTTATCATGGAACGTATTATATAGAATAATATAAAAAAATACAAGAGAGATGTAAAACTGAAGTATGGTATACATTTGCAGGAACATCATGGAAGTTGTTGAATAGTTTTTTGTAAAGTAGTATAATTTATAAATGCGGAAGGGAGGTAATGTAGATGTTTAAATTGTTTAACGACGAGGATGAAAACAAGTTTACATGGGAATCTATTGGAGATGTAATTGATGGAAGGCAAAATCTTGGAGAAGAAATGCCTGTATTTGTGTATCGCTTGTTTCAGTTTACTATAAAAGATGAACTTGCCAAACGCTTTGGAAATGACCAAACTATTGAAATCTTTCGTAATGCTGGTGATTTAGCAGGAAGAGAGTTTGCTCAAAAGTTACTTGATTTGTCATTAGATCTTAATGAGTTTATTGCCCATCTACAAAAAGTCCTCGAAGATAGCAAAATTGGGGTTTTACGAATAGAAAAATTCGACCCTGAAACAGGAGATGCTATTTTAACTATAAGTGAAGACTTGGATTGCTCAGGCCTTCCCATTACAGGTGAAACTGTTTGCAATTATGATGAAGGATTTATTGCAGGAATATTAAAAGCCTATACAAAAAAAAATTATATTGTTACTGAAATTGATTGTTGGGCAACAGGATCTCGTGTATGCAGATTTGAAGCAAAAATACAATAGGTGATTGGATATATTTCATATGAAAAAAGAAGAAGCGGACATATTAGTAGAGCAGATACGAAGTATTATTCTAAACAATCCTATTGACCCACTGCTAAATATAAATGATGAAGAATTCGTTAAGCTACAAGAAGCAATTGGATATTTATCAGATTGCTTAATTGAATCAAATCAGTTTTTAAGAGAGCTTTCTAGGGGAAACCTTGAAATAAAAATACCAAGCAGGCACAATTTTCTTACAGGCAGCTTAAAAGAATTACACTCAGGATTAAAGCATCTTACATGGCAAGCAGACCAAGTTGCAAATGGAGACTACAAACAAACTGTTTGTTTTTTAGGCACATTTTCAAAGTCGTTCAATAAAATGATTGAACAGCTTTCTGAAAGAGAGGAAAAACTAAAAAAGCAATCAAAAGCATTATTTGATACAAACGAACTTATGAAATCAATTATGGACGGTCTTAAGGATTGGATTATTGTCACTTCACAAGATACAAAAGAGGTGATTTATAGCAATGATGCTGCAACTCGTATGTTTTATGATCCCGCTACAGATGATTTCATTTGCGGTGGTGGCTGCGAACTTATGGAAACTCTAAAAAACTATTGTGACACCGCTGAAAGTGAAAAATCACTAGAATATGTGTGTAACAAAACTGAAAAATCTTTTAAGGTTAGTTCTTTTTCAGTTTTTTGGAATAATATGCATGCTTTTGTGCATTACATTGTAGATATAACCAAAGATAAAGAGAATCAAAATAAAATAGAGCAAATGGCTTACTGTGATGAACTTACTGGATTGTATAACAGAAGATATTTTATGGCTCAACTTGATATCTTAAAAGAAGAAAAGATCCCATTTGCACTATGTGTGGTGGATTTAGATGGCCTAAAGCATGCAAATGATACATATGGGCATACGGAAGGAGATGAATACCTGGCTCGTGTTTCGCAAGAGCTCCTACGTGTGGCTCGCAGTAGTGATATTGTATGTAGAATTGGAGGAGATGAGTTTGCCATTATTTTTCAAAATTGTGAAGAAGATATTATTAGCAAAAAGATGAAAGGAATCAATAGTAAGCTTACATCAAGCAGTAAAAAATACCCGATGTCAATAAGTTTTGGCACCTGTAAATACTCTGTTACTTCAGAGGAATCACCCCACGATATTTTACTGCGAGCAGATGAAATTATGTATGCGCAGAAACATAAAAAAAGAAATAACAGAGCTTAGTATAAAAAAGCTTGCACACATTGATGGAAGCTATTTTTACATACTAGAAATTTAAAACTGTTTTTGGATTTACTAGTTTTCCATCTTTGTATACTGAAAAATGCAAGTGATTCCCTGTTGAATAACCTGTGCTTCCAACATAACCAATAACAGAATTTTGGCTTACCGTTTGACCCTTTGAGACTGGAGCTGCTTCCATAAAATGTGCATAAAGTGTTTGATACCCATTGCCATGATTTACAATAACATAGTATCCATACACACTTGAGTATCCAACGGTAGAAACAGTTCCACTCATTGCAGAGCGAACTGGGGTCCCCTTTGCAATGGCAAAGTCTGTCCCTGTATGAAAACTTCTGACTCCGGTAAAGGGGTCCGCTCTATAGCCATAATTTGATGAAAGCCGCCACCTTCCAGAAAGCGGGTGCTTAAATAGCTCACCAAGTGCTTGGCGTAAAGTTGTTGTATCAAGCATTGCACCTGGTACAAAAAGAGTTTCCCCAGCATGTAAAAGAGAGCTTTCAAGTTCGTTAACATCAAGAATTTCTTCTATTGTAACACTATGATGTTTAGCAATTGATTCAAGTGAATCACCTTTTTTTACTTCATATAATAAGCCATCAACAGATGGAACCGTAATTTTTTGTCCTGCCCACAGCAAACGAACATTATCAATTTCATTAATTCCAATTAGAGTTGAAATATTTCGCAGCCCAAATTTTGTACTGATGCTATGGATGCTGTCACCATTTTGCACAGTATAATTTGAAAAACTCACAGGCTGGCTATATAAGCTTTTACTTTCAGCAATTGCGATAAGCGCCAAGGCTTCTTCTTCGTAAACTTGGGATGATGATGATAACTCAACAAAACTCTGCATCGAATTTTTTAAGACTTCTTCTTCAAAAAGCACGCCTTGTTGAAAATCAAGCGGTTTTGCAAAATCTTGTAAATGAAGCGTAATTGAAATACCTGCATACGCAAGTAGGAGAGCAGAACATGTAATTAAAAGCACATATCTACTTTTTATTATCCCATTACATAATGCATCTATAGTCAAGAAAGGTGCTTTTTTTTCCTTAACTTTTACATGAGACTTCTTTTGGACCCCACCAGATCGCCTTTGCGGCAACACCTGTGATCTAAGCATATCTTCCAGGCTTGGAGTTGATATTGGTACTGTTTTTGAATCAAAATAACTAATAATTTCCATGTTATAACTATCGACATAATTCGCAATGCATATTAGAATAGAGAGTATGAAGAACAGTATTTTTTTTTCCATACTATTTGGACTTTGCATCGGTATAGTATTAAAGCTCTTCGTATTCGACATAGTTCGCGTATCAGGTGATTCTATGGAGCCTACAATTATGAGTGATTCAACGGCTTCGATAAATAAGCTTGCATATGGGCTAGCACTCCCCTTCTCAGATACTTTATTAGTGCAGTGGAGTCAGCCAAAAAAGGGAGATATTATTGTGTACATTTACAATAATAAAATGGTTGTAAAGCGATGTGAAGGAATTGCTGGTGAAGTACTGGATTATTCTAGCGATTCAGGGTATAGTATACATGTGGGTGAAAAAACTTTTCCGCTTTCAGAGGGGCAATTTCAACGAATAAAATTTGACAAGGTTGTCCCTGATGATACAGTATTTGCAATTGGGGATAACCCCTTACACTCTGTTGATTCAAGAGATTACGGATTTGTCCCGATAAAAAATATCTTAGGTAGGGTTGTTCAATAACAATATATGCAGATGAATTCTTTTTTTTCAAAATACCGAATTATTGCATTCTCATTTTTTTTCATAGCAGTAATGGCATATATACTTATTTCATATGCAAAACTGGCTATTATTCCACCTGAACAAATAGTCCTACCAGCTGAATCCCCCTTGCGCGGCTCAATACTCGATAGAAATAATAAGCCCCTTGCAATTCAAACCAATTTTTATCATTTAAAGGTAACTCCTTCAGACATTGAAGATGTTGACTACCTTGCTCGACTTCTTTCGCCAGTGAGTGGTTTATCAGAGAGTTTTATCATTTCTGAGATTCAAAATGCAGAAATTAATTTTTTATATTTAAAAAAAGAAATTGATGAAAATGAAATGCAAATGATTGATTCCGTAATACATGCCAATTCTTTAAGTGGAATTAGTTTTGACACAGTTGCTCGCAGGGTCTACCCGGAAAACACACTTGCATCTCAGGTAATTGGGTTTATGGGATATGATGGGCAGGGATTATCAGGCATAGAACTTTCGCAGCAAGATGTGCTTGTACCGACAAATTTTACGGCAGGTAAGAGTCCTGTTGGAAACAATGTTTTTTTAACAATTGATGCAAACCTTCAGTATAAACTAGAGCAGATAGCACACAACGCTATGAATGAAACAAAGGCAGAAAGCTTTATGCTTGTTGCAAGTGGTGCAAAGACAGGGGAAATATTATCATATATAAGTCTACCAGCTGCAAACTTGAATGAATATCCAAGCTCGAAGGCTCCTGAAAGAGTTGACAGGCCTGCAGTGCTTGCATACGAACCAGGGTCTGTTTTTAAGATCTTTTCTGTTGCGAGTTTTATTGAAACAGGTGCCATAGCACAACATGAAACATTTTTTTGTGACAGCATTCATACCATGCGTGCATCAAATGGAGAAGAATCTGTAATAACTTGTTTAGGCTACCATGGTGAAGTTACTGCAAGAGAGGCTCTCCAATACTCTTGTAATGATGCCCTTGCACAAATGAGCGAAAAGATGGACTCAGAAGCATTTTTAACTATGCTTCGAAAATTTGGATTTGGCGATCACACCTACCTCGAAGTGCCTTCAGAAACCAGAGGATCCGTAAAAACCACTGATGATAGGTTTTGGTCTATTAGGTCAAAGCCTACAATGTCAATTGGTCAAGAACTTTCAGTTTCTGCTCTTCAAATGGTTCAAGCAACGACTGCCCTTGCAAATGGGGGTATCCCTTTGCAACTTACATTTGTATCGAAAATTACCGATAGCAACGGGACAGTACTCTATCAACATGTACCACAAGAAAAAGAGCGAGTTGTTTCACGCTCTACTGCAGACTTTCTTTTAAGCGCTATGGAAACAACCGCTCAATTTGGAACAGGCACGAGGGCTGCCCTTGGCGATATTTCTATCGGAGTAAAAACAGGTACAGCACAGATTACAGATGAAGAAACAGGAGCCTATAGCGAAACAGACTTTGTTTCAAATGTCGCAGCAATTTTTCCTGTTGATGAACCTGAAATAGTTTTATATATTGTTATTACAAAGGCACAAGGAGAAACCTTATCGGGCCGAATTGTAGCCCCTGTGATTGCAGAAGCTGCAAATACCATTATTGATCACTTAGGCTTGGCTCGTGCAAATGCAGCCTCTTTAGAGCACTCTGGTAGAATAACCTTTCAAGCAGGACAAACACCCAGTGTTGGATCGAATGTACCTGATTTTACTGGATTTTCAAAGCGCTCTCTCATGCCTCTCCTGAGTGACGAGAGAGTACATTATTTACTTGAAGGAGATGGATGGGTCGTAGGGCAAAATCCTCCACAGGGAACACCTATAACAGAGGGAATGACTATAACCATTTATCTAGAGTAATATATGAGCCCTACCGTATTAGAAAAAAATTTACAATTATTTTCAAAACGCTTTGAGCACCTTCACGAAGCACTAAAAAGTCTTCCACAAAAAGAAAAACCGCCCAAAGGTCTTGAACTTTTTACTGCAAAAAACAATGAAATAAGTGCTCGCTTTGATAATAGTTATTTACACTCTTCATATAACCCTTCGGGCGAAGCAAAAAAACTTATGGAAGCGCCAGAAGTGAACGGTGCAGACTCGATTGTTTTTTTGGGGGTGGGCCTTGGCTATGGAGTAATTGAGGCAGCCATCAGGCATCATTCAAAAAATATTATCATTATCGAACCTGACCCATTCCATATACTTTGTGCATTTTCTACCCTTGACTGGTCAGCTGTTTTTGACTGTAACTCTCTCATTTTTTTACTAGAAGCGCCACAGCAAACAGTAATTACAATCCTTGAAAAATATGGGCTAAAAGAATGTTTTTTTATTGCACAAAAGGCCATTATGCAACACGCAGAACAATATTTTGCAAATATTCAAACACTTGTTGAAAGAAACTTAGACAAACAAGCCATAAATTTGCGAACCCTTGAACGGTTTTCAAGGCTATGGCTTTCAAATATGTGCAAAAATCTCCCTTTTATTGAAAACCTTGATGGGATAAATCGTTACAAAGGTATGGCAAAGAATTTGCCCGCTTGTGTATTAGCGGCAGGGCCGAGCTTAGATGAGATATTACCACATTTAGAAGAAATAAAAAAACGGTGTATACTAATATGCGTTGATACTGCGCTTAGAGCCTGCCTTTCTATGGGGGTTGAACCACACTTTATTCTTTTAGTTGATCCTCAATACTGGAATGCACGGCACATTGAAGGCTTGAGAGCATTAGAAAGTATATTGATTACCGAAGCTGCAGCCTACCCTAGTGTGTTTCGCTTTCCATGTAAAGAAATCATTCTTTGTTCCTCACTTTTTCCTTTAGGAAAATATGTTGAAAAATTTACTGGCGAAAAAGGAGAACTAGGTGCCGGAGGTTCTGTTGCAACAAGCGCGTGGGACTTTGCCCGATTTATTGGTTGCAACATAATTTACATGGCAGGGTTAGATCTTTCCTACCCAAACAAAAAAACACATACAAAAGGCAGTACCTTTGAAGAAAAGGCCCATACTGATTCAAAAAAAATGAGCACGTCTGAAACCCTACTTGCTCGCGTGCTATATAACCCTCAAACAGAATACGCACTAGATTATGATGGCAATAAAACTATTACTGACTCAAGGATGACATTATATGCATGGTGGTTTGAAAGTAAATGCGCCGCAAATCCGCAAATTAAAACATATAATCTTTCAAAAACATCTTTGGTAGTTCCTCTTATTGAAACAGCAAATATGGAAAAACTATTGACTCAAAAACCTATTGAAGGTAACATCAAAGACTTTTGCTTGATTCAAACCATATCTCAAAAAAAACTAAAGCCAAATACTATCATTAATTCTCTCCTTTTAGATTTTTCAGACCTTCAAGCAATAGTTGATAATGGCATACGTATTTGCAATAAACACTGTAAAACTGATAAGGATTATGAAAAAAATTTAGAAGCACTGACAAAAATAGATACATCAATCTATGCATCGAGTGCAAAAAATATTGTATCTCTTGTTTTTCCAACCCCAAATCAACTGCAATCAATAATGGACAAGTGCCTACCAGAAGAGCCCCTTCCTCCACCAAGGGGCACTTATGCAATGGCGGCACAGTATAATATTCAAAAAGCTCGTATTTTATACGAGCAAATAAAAAACAGTATAGGTTTTCATATCCACTACTTGCGAAAAAATCAATAAAACCTTAAAATAGTACTTAAGTTTTTTTTAGCTACACCGATACTTAATATGTAAGGAACATATTAAGTAAGGGTGTGTCCAAAGACATCCAGACACCATTACTGAAAGTATCAAGGCTGAAAACAGTATGGTTTTCAGCCTTTTTTTTAAAGGCTAGTGCTCAAAGAGTAATAAAAGTATGTTAAAATGACAGGAGAGAAAATGAACACATATGCTGTATCACAATTAAAAGAAGGGATGTTCTTCACTGCAGAAGTTCAACTTGACGATACATTTTCTTTGCTCAATACTATGACTCCAATAACTGCAAGTTTGATAAAGGCTTTGAATGACTGGAGTTTTAAAGAAGTATTTTCAATGGGAACCATTAGCGCACAAGCAAGCACTGGAGTTCAAAGTGCAGTAGGCGGGAGTGGAAGTGAGGATGACACGAGCCCTGGTGAAACACTCCGGAAAAACATAGCGCAAATAACAGAAAGGGGTATAGGAGCTGGTAATAAATTTGAAACAGTAAAAGCCATATATAATGAATATCTTAATTATATTAATGCAGTATACACACGTTTTGCAACACACAGGGAACTTAAGTACAAAACAATATATGAAATAGTAAAAGACTTGTGTATTTTTATTAATCAAAACAGACGTTATATTTTACGCGTAACGCCTGCAATGGATCCTGACAGCAAGGACTTTCTTGTATATCACTCAATGCGTTCAACGGTGTTTGCAATTGTAATTGGGATACAATTAAAAATCCCATTAAGCAAACTTACCGAAATTGGAGTTGCTTGTATACTTCATGAAATTGGAATGATAAAACTACCCCCTCAGTTTTATATGACGAACAGGATATTATCACCTGCAGAAAAGAAAACAATATATACACACCCCCTTTTATCATATGATATTGTAAAAAGCTTTGATTTCCCTCTCAGTATTGGACTCGCTGTTCTTGAACACCATGAAAAAGAAGATGGTTCAGGTTACCCTCGTAAGATGATTGGTAAGGATATTTCGTTATATGCAAAAATAATATCAATTGCTTGCTCATTTGAGGCAATAACCGCCCCAAGACATCACCGCAGTGCACAAAGCGCTCACGAGGCGATGGTTGAAATGCTAAAGAATACAGGAAAGCAATATGATGAGACCGTTATTAAAGCCCTTTTATACAGCATGTCTCTTTTCCCTATCGGAAGTTATGTTTTCCTTGCAGATGGAAGAATAGGACTCATAGCAGATACAAACCCTGAAGATCCTAAAAATCCAATTGTTCAACTTATAAATGAAAAAACAG
Source organism: uncultured Treponemataceae bacterium (assembly GCA_964369735.1). Classification (GTDB taxonomy): domain Bacteria; phylum Spirochaetota; class Spirochaetia; order Treponematales; family Treponemataceae; genus CAYJFX01. The sequence continues at coordinate 10,295 of CAYJFX010000006.1, read as the reverse complement.
AAAGTGGTGCAGATAAATTTGTAAAATCGGGAACGGGTGAAATACAAATAAAGAGGGTTTTAACAAAGCAAGAAACTGAAGAGTTTGTAAAAAAGCTTGAGCCTAAAGATGTGCCAAAAATTGAAACAGCTCAGAATGATGATGATATTGATGATTTAGAAGATGTTGAAGAATTAGAAGAAATCTAATGAATTAATAATTCACAATGAATAATTAATAGGAAAACCCCTTGAGTAAAATCTCAAGGGATTTTTTGTACCATTGACATTATAATAAAAAAGTGTATTATAAAACTATAGGGGTTAGTTATGAAAAAAATGTTAGTAGTATTTGTTTTGTTGGCATTAGTGCTTGTAGGTTGCGAAATGAGTGATTCTGGAATCCCAGGGCGTTATGAATCAACTATAGCGCTAATCCCAGTGTACTATGTTGAATTATACAGTAATGGTACATACTCAGAAGGAACAATTAGTCTTTGGAAAGACGAAGAATTAGATGATGGAACATGGTCTGCAGCAGGAAACACTGTTACTTTAGATAATGGTTTTAATACTCCAAGTGTTATAGTTATTGATAAAAGCGAATTTGACTACGACGGCTTAAACTTTAAGAAAAAGTAACACATTTATTTAGAAAACTGACTATTTATGAGCTTTCATCGTGTGCCCTTAAATAAAAAGTCCCTTGGCCAATGCCAAGGGACTTTTTTGTACTCAAGAAGCTTTATACCAATTACTTTCCGTAATTTTTTATTTCTTCTCTAATTCTTTGCACTAATTCGCTTCTCTTCACTCGAACTTGATCCATAGAATCACGGAAGCGAAGTGTCACGCTATCATCCTCTTTTGTGTCGTAGTCAACAGTAACACAAAATGGAGTGCCTATTTCATCTTGACGTCTGTAGCGTTTACCAATTGCACCTGCTTGATCATAATCTGTCATAAAATCTTCTTTTAATTCAGCTTGAATTTCTTGTGCAATTTCTGCAAGTCCATCTTTTTTCATTAATGGTAGCACTGCAACAGTAATAGGTGCAATTTTTGGGTGGAACTTCATTACAGTTCTCCAATCATCGTCATTACCCTTATCAGCTACCTTTTCTTCTTCATATGCATCACATAGGAACATTAAAAGGTTTCTAGTTAAGCCTGCAGAAGTTTCAATGATGTAAGGTATGTAGCGTTCATTGCCATTGTCTTGATCAATGTACTGCATATCTTTGCCTGCATATTCAGCATGTCGAGAAAGGTCAAAGTCTGTTCTATTGTGAACACCTTCAAGCTCTTGAAATCCCATTGGGAACTCATACTCAATGTCATACGCATCTTTTGCATAATGAGCTAACTTATCATGGTGGTGCCAGCGAAGCTTATCCATGTTTACGCCGTACTTTTTATAAAATGCCCAACGTTGTTCTCTCCAGTAATCGAAGAATTTATCATCGTCGCCTGGTTTTACAAAAAATTGCATTTCCATTTGTTCAAACTCGCATGTTCTAAAAATAAAGTTTTTAGTTACAATTTCGTTTCTAAAAGCTTTACCAACTTGAGCAATACCAAATGGTATTTTCATTCTATTTGATTGAATAATATTTTTATAGTTTACATAAATACCTTGTGCTGTTTCTGGGCGAAGATATACAATACTTGCACTTTCTTCTGCAGCACCAATGTGTGTTTTAAACATAAGGTTAAATGCTCTAGGTTCTGTTAATTCGCCGCCGCAATTTGGACATTTTTTTGCTTCTAAATCAGCTTCGTCCATATTGTCTGCTCTAAAGCGCATTTTACATTGTTTACAGTCTACTAACGGATCTGAAAAGTTTGCAACGTGTCCTGATGCTTCCCATACTCTAGGGTGCATTAAAATTGCTGCATCTAAGCCTACGATATTATCGTGAAGCTGAGTCATTTCTTTCCACCATGCGCCTTGGATATTGTTTTTTAATGCAATCCCTAAAGGACCGTAATCCCAAGCACCTGATTGTCCACCGTAAATTTCCGATGACTGAAACACAAATCCTCGTCGTTTACATAAACTAACGATTTTTTCCATTGAAATTGCATGATCTTCCATATATCTCTCCTTGTACCCTACTGGAAGTAAGGCACAGAAAATTATACCATATAATAGGTTTCTATGTATAGAGGCAAAAGTATAGATTGGGAGTCTATTAAGATGTAAGAAATAAAAGCGTTATTTTTTGTGGAGAACTTTCCAAAAAGCACTATCAGGTTTTTTTAGTTCCTTTGAGCCACGAGTAATTTTACAAAGACTCATATTAAACTTTTTTGCAATTTCTCGTTGTGATGTACCTTTGTTTATTTCCTTTACCAAAAGCCAACGCGCAGCAATGTCTTTTCTTTCTGCAGGAGTAAGAAGGCACTCTAGAAAATCTTTTACTAAGCTTTTGTCACTTATATCTGCCATAATTTTATACAGCTCTTTTAATCCCTTTTCTAATTCTTGCTCATACTCAAGGTTAATAACATTTTCTTTTGACTTCATTTAATAATTATACCATATATCAGTGAAAAAGAAAAGATTAAATTTAACAAGTAAAAAACCTATAAAAGCTAAAAGAATGGTAAGTGCCTAGAATACTACTTGGACAGACCCGTTTAATCCCCATAATAGCTCTTAAAACTGAGAGCGTAGTATATTAGGCAATTTTTTCCTACCTATTGACATAATTCAAATTTTAGCCCATATTTATACTATGGCTAGTTCGATTTTTTCTGATATGATAACGCGTGTTATGGATATGTTTAGCTCCAATGACTCTGAAGCTGATAAAAAACGATTTCTTAAGAAGGTTAGTAAAAACCTATCTCAAACTAAGGTAAAATTCTACAAATATAACTCTGATGAAGCTCTCCCTCATATGGCTAAATTTTTTTTCGAGTTATACAAGGTTATTGGCCCCGCACAAGCGATGTTCAGAAATGTTAAAAACCCAAATGCATATAAGAATATGGTTATCAACCACTATCTAACCGATGAGCAAAAAGAAATAGAACTTCGCCTAACAGAAGAATCAATTTATGAAATGGCAAAAAGAGTTCCCTTAAATGAACTAACAGAACATGTTAATAGGGATTTATCTTCTTACTTAAATGTTTTTAATGAAGAAAAGATTTCACTAATTGATATGATGTATTCACAACTCACCCAATTTGTAGATTTTTGCTCTTTTGACTATTTCTTTTTATTAAAGAAATTTGATTCTTCAATGCAAGAAGATAATTATAATTTTAGTCCTCACTTTTCTCCCATCAGAGCAGAGTACATTGTAGAGGATTTAAAAGAATTTATTGATGTTGCATGGAGACTCGAGTTCGATGCAAACTGGTCACAAGTAATTACACTCATAAAAGATTCTATGGGTATACTCCCAATAAATGCAGGAATTTGGAATAAGGTAATACAGCGTCTTAAAAAATTTCAATCATTGGGCGTTTTCGAAATGATGATTCAATTAATTGCAAAAGATCCAGGGTATAAAGCGGTAATTACAGAAGCAAGCCATAATGTAATAGATTCGCACTTAAATTCAATAAAAAATACTACTGAAACAGCACTCAACAAGGTAAAAGCTGAACAAAAAAGCTCTAAAATTGATGATTTACTTTCTACAATTTTTGGTACAACAAATGTTGTTCGCTTAAAATACTATAGCGATGAAGTGACTCAAATGCTTAACAAAAAATCAATTAGTGGTTATTCATTTTCAGCTCCACTAAACTATTTAAAAGCTTTTTTAAATGATTACTATAAAAAGAATGTCCGTGAGTTTGCAGATTTAGTACTTATTCGAGGTCAGTGGGTTTCTTCAACTCTCGCAGCTCCCATGTCTGAGACATACCATGATTTACTAAATTTATCAGAAAGAATAACTGAATTTGATGAAAACTTAGGCGAAGAAGGTGTAACAGGAGTAAAAATAAAAACATACTTTGCAAGAGCAGACCGAGATAGAGAAGCAAAGAATATTCTAAAAACACTTATTCGAGATACTAATGAGGAAGCGCAAAAAACACTGATTAATGCAACTAAAAACCTCATTGTTGTTGCAAAACATACAAAAATGCTTTTAGAAGATATTGAAAAGAAAAAACCTGAGCTAATTATAAACTGGGCAGAGCTTACACACTTTGCTGATAAGCCTATCAAAGAACAAGGCACAGAAGTATATAAAATTATATTTCACTTTGTTACCCTTATGAAATTCTTTTTATCTAAAGATGATGGCATGTAAAAAAAAAGAACTCTCAAGTGAGAGTTCTTTTTTTGTGAACGTATAAGCTTAGAATACTTTTACAACTTCTCCGTTAGGAAAGCTTTCTACAATATAGTTTGCAATTGTTTCACTTTGAAGGGCTTTTACTAAAGCAACGATTCTCGCATCATTTTCCATTCCCTCTTTTACGGTGATAATGTTTACATATGGTGATTCTGCACCTTCAACAAAAAGTCCGTCACGTGCTGCACTTAAACCTGCAGGAAGTGCATAGTTTCCATTGATGATTGCTGCATCAACATCTGCTAAGACACGAGGTAAAGAAGCAGCTTCAATTTCATGAAATTCTAAATCTTTAGGGTTAGAAACAATATCAAGTGGTGTTGCTGTTATCCCTGCATCGGCACTAAGTTCAATAAGCCCTGCTGATTCAAGTAGTAGAAGGGCTCTTCCTTCATTTGTTGGATCATTTGGAATTGCAATAGTTGCTCCATCATTTAAATCATCAATTGATGATAGAGTATTAGAATACATTGCAATTGGTTCAATATGAATGCCACCTGCATTCACAAGACTATACCCTCTTTCGTCGTTAAATGAATCCATATATGGAACATGTTGAAAAAAGTTTGCATGGATTTCGCCACTTTCAACTGCTTCATTAGGTGTTACATAATCAGTAAACTCAATAATTTCAAGCGTATATCCTTGCGTTGCCATTTCTTCTACAACGAGCATAAGCATCTCTGCGTGAGGAACAGGTGTTGCTCCTACTTTGAGTACTGTTGCATCATCTTCTTTTGCTCCTCCAGCAAAAAGAATACCCACAAAGGTGAGTGCAACCAACATTGCGAATAGTTTTTTCATTTCTTCTCCTATAAAAAATCAAGAAAAAAAACATCAGTTTTTAGACTTGATTTTTTTCAGGCCGTTTTTGAACGAAGCGATAAAAACGGCAGTTTAATATTTAGTTTTCAGGCGCAAACTTTTAAATGAATGGAGAGATACCATTTGTACCTCGACATTCATTACTTCTCCTATAAAAAATCAAGAAAAAAAACATCAGTTTTTAGACTTGATTTTTTT
>CAYJFX010000006.1:0-4869 GCA_964369735.1 uncultured Treponemataceae bacterium | reverse complement strand
CGGCAGTTTAATATTTAGTTTTCAGGCGCAAACTTTTAAATGAATGGAGAGATACTATTTGTAACTCGACATTCATTACTTCTCCTCAGCATAACATGTATTTTGGGTAAGTAGCATAACCATATGCTACTCAAACCCCTTAGCGTCGCTTTAATAACGTTGCGCTTATTCTTGTTCCAACAAATTGAACAATCTCAACTAACAATAATATTACTATTACGGATGCAATCATAACATCAGGCCTAAATCGTTGGTATCCATAGCGAATAGCAAGATCTCCTAAGCCACCTCCACCAATGACACCAGCCATAGCTGAATAACCAATGAGATTAATGACCGTAAGTGTTATACCTGCAACAAGAGAAGGAAGAGCTTCTGGAATTAATACTTTTATAATTATTTGAGATGTTGTTGAGCCCATAGCTCGTGCAGCTTGAACAACACCTGGATCTACTTCTTTTAATGATGTTTCAATAATCCTTGCTACAAAGGGAGCTGCTGCAATTGATAGTGGAACAATAGTTGCGCTAGTTCCAATACTTGTTCCTATTATTAATCTTGAAAGCGGAAAAAGCACAATCATCAATATTAAAAAAGGAAAAGACCTAAGGGCATTTACAATTCTTGTTAATACAACATACAAAACTGGGCGAGGCTTTATACCTGCAGCAGGGTCTGAAGTACACAAAAGAACGCCTAAGGGTAAACCTAATATTACAGAAAAAATGGTAGAAATAAATACCATTATTAGCGTTTCTGTTGTTGCTTCACCTACTAAGTGAAATAATTCTTGAAAATCAATCACTTGACCCTCCTTCTAGAGAGGACTCAACCACTACCCCATTTTCATGCAACCACTCTACAGTTTTTGTAATATTTTCATCAGTTCCAAGAATATCAGTTATCATAGTACCTATATTTTTATTAGGTAAATGTTGTATCCCACCAGCCCTTATATTAAAATCAACATCAAATTTTCTTGTAGCTTGGCTTAAAAGCGGTGCCCCTGTTGACTCACCAATGAATCGTAGCGTATATGCACCACCATCATCGGACCAGCGCACCAAAGAGCCTTTTTCATTTTTTTTCTCTTCTTTTATATCTTGTGTAAAAGGTTCTGCTGCTAAAAGGGTTGAAAGAAATCCTTTTGTAACTGACGATTTTGGGTGAGTAAATATTTCATCAACAAAGCCTTGTTCAACAACTTTGCCATCATCGAGAACTGCAACTTGGCTGCAGACATCTCGAACAACTTCCATTTGGTGTGTAATCATAACAACCGTTAAATTCATTTTTTGCTGCAAGTCTCGTATGAGCTCAAGTATGGATTGAGTTGTTTCTGGGTCTAGTGCGCTTGTTGCTTCATCACAAAAGAGAATATCAGGTTTGTTTGCAAGCGCTCGCGCTATCGCAATACGCTGTTTTTGACCACCAGAAAGAGTACTTATGGGGGATGCATACCGATCTGATAAGCCTACAAGCTTTAATAGCTCTGCAACGCGCTGGGTAATCTGTTGCTTAGGCATACCAGAAATTTCGAGCGGGTACGCTATATTTTCTCCTGCAGTTCTTGAGCTAAATAGGTTGAAATTTTGGAAAATCATTCCAAGCCGTCGGCGATGCTCTATTAGTCCATGCTTTTTTAAAGAATCAACTCTTTCACCATTATAAAAAATACATCCAGTATCTGCTGTTTCTAAAAGACTTATTAGTCTCACTAAGGTAGATTTTCCAGCACCACTCCTGCCAATAATTCCAAAAATTGTATTGGAAGGAATGGTAAGAGAAATGTCTTGTACGGCATGAACACTCCCTGAAGCACCTTCATAGGTTTTTCTAAGAGAGTCTAAACGTATTTCCATGGGTTTAAGCTCCTAAATCATATTATACAAAATGCATAATACGCAAAGGTTATTTTTACATATTTTTTATTTAAAGTCAATCAATAGCAAAATGCACCTTTTCGTCTATTTTTTACGTATTTATTACAAAAATAGTCCTTGCTTTATTGCAAAAATATGATACAATTATATGATAAATAAAATATAATTAAAAATGGAGACTTGTTTATGAAATGCCAATACGACATTGCAATTATAGGAGCCGGTAGTGCAGGCTTAGTGGTTGCTTCTGCTGCAGCTTCTATGGGCGCACGCGTGCTATTAGTTGAAAATAGAAAAATGGGGGGTGATTGCTTAAATTACGGGTGTGTTCCTAGCAAGTCATTTCTAAAGTCTGCCCATTTAGCACAAAAAATAAAAAAGGCTCACCTTTATGGCTTAGATGCTGCAACGTGCAAACCATCGATAACAAAGGTAATGAAGCGAGTAGCAAGTGTTATTGCAGAAATAGCGCCTCACGATTCTGTTGAACGTTTTCAAGGGCTAGGAGTTGATGTAAAGCTAGGTAATGCATTCATTGTTGACAAAAACACGGTAAAGGTTGGAAAAGAATTATATACAACAAAAAAACTCGTTATTTCAACTGGTTCGACCGCAGCAATTCCGCCAATCAAAGGCCTTGATAAGGTAAAGTACCTTACAAATGAAACAATTTTTTCTATAAAAAAACAACCTAAAAAACTTATTGTTCTAGGAGCCGGTCCGATTGGCTCAGAGCTTGGGCAGGGGTTTGCACATTTAGGAAGTGACGTGCATATTGTTGATCGAAATGAAAATTTATTTACAAAAGATGATGCTGAAGTTTCAGACATTATGAAGAAAGCTTTTAAAAAAGATGGTATTAACTTGCATTTGGGTGTAGGCATAGAAGAAGTTTCCCAAAGTGGCCAAACAATAACGGTAAAAGTAACAGCAAATGGAAAAAAATCCAATATAACTGGGGATGCACTTTTATTATCCGTTGGGCGCACACCTAACACAAAAGGCCTTGGACTTGAAGATATTGGAATTGAGCTTGACTCGAGGGGATTTATCGTTGTAAATGATAAACTCCAAACAAATATACCTACAATTTATGCCTGTGGCGATGTGCGTGGAAAATTTCAGTTTACTCATTCTGCTGGCTACGAAGCAGGCGTTGTGGTAAAAAATGCACTTGTAGCTCCGATATTTAAAACAAGTTATCATAATATTTCATGGACAACATATACTGTTCCAGAAGTAGCCCACGTGGGCATGAGTGCATACGATGGTGAAAAAACAAAGATTGTAAAATATCAATATAAACTTGCAATTGATGATAATGATAGAGCAAAAGCAGAAGATGACCGAGAAGGATTTATTAAGGTGTTACTCGATGCAAAAAAACGCATTGTTGGGGCTACAATTGTAGGTGAACATGCAGGAAACATGCTTCCACAACTGTCTTTGATGGTCTCAAAAAAAATGAAGCTTTCAGATGCAATGTCGGTTATTTATCAATACCCAATACAAGGTGAAATAGTAAAAATGCTTGCGCTGCAGGACTTTAAGACATCTGCAAAAGGGTGGCAAAAAGCACTTTTAAAGAAAATTGTAAGACGATAAGGAATAGTTGTGCTCGATTCAAATGCAAGAAAATATATTCAAAAAAGCATGAATGCTATTGCTACATACTCAGGCCTCGTACGACTTCATCCTAATGTCATAACAACAATGGCTTTTGTAGTAGGCTTGGTATGTGCATTTACGATTTATCGAGGATATACCATAGCTGCCTTTGTGTTACTTTGGGTTTCAGGAGCTCTTGATGTGCTTGATGGTACGGTTGCCCGTCTAACAAATAAAAGCTCGAAATTTGGGGCCTATCTCGACATGATTTTTGATCGTATGGTAGAAGCAGCAATTATTCTAGGGTTTTACCTTTTAGCGCCACAACATGCATTGACCTATTTACTCTTTTTTGTTGTTGTTCTTTTTAACTTTACAACTTTTATGCTTGCAGGAAACCTTTTTGTAAACACAAGTGTTAAAAGCATGCACTATGATTTTGGTTTAGCTGAGAGAACAGAAACCTTTATCTTTTTTAGCCTTTCAATTCTGTTTCCACCGTACATTGTAATAATATTAAATATATTTAATGCCCTCACTTTTGTTACAGGTGTCGTAAGAATTGTTCGCATAGGGATTGCAACAAAAAAAACAACAACCGTTTAAAGCCATAAGAGATCAAATATTTTTAGTCCAGGATTTCCCCATTTGTGCTTATTGTTACAATGTGCCAAGGTATCATTTTTTTACTATTTATTAATGCATTTTTAACCGCTTGTTCTATACCGCCACAACAAGGAACTTCCATTCGCACAACGGTAACAGACTTAATATTGTTGTTTGAAATAATTTCAGTAAGTTTATCTGTGTAGTCGCCTGCATCAAGTTTTGGACAACCTATAAGGGTAATCTTATTTTTCATAAACTCTGTGTGAAAGTTTGCATAGGAAAAAGCTGAACAGTCTGCAGCAACAAGAAGATTTGCATTTTCAAAATAAGGCGCTGTAGGTGGCACAAGCTTAATTTGTACTGGCCACTGCGTAAGTTCTGACGGAGATGTATTATTTTTATTTGCAGCTGGCATTACTGATTTTTGCGTTACAGGCCTATGTATCATTTTTGCCATTGAACCTGGACAGGTAAGTATAGGTTTATTTGGGTTTTCTAATGATTCGCATTCTTTGTTTATAACATCTACATCGGAAAATGTAATCGCTCCAACAGGACATACTGGAAGACAGTTACCTATTCCATCGCAAGAATCCTTTCGCATAACGCGAGCTTTGCCATCAACCATTTCAATTGCACTTTGCTTACAGGTATTTGCACAAAGACCACAGCCTACACATTTTTCTTCATCAATTTGTATTATTTTTTTTGCCATTTTTTATCCTTATTGATTTTATAACCAGAGTATACTAAAATAGTTACATACAGT
>CAYJFX010000005.1:0-38328 GCA_964369735.1 uncultured Treponemataceae bacterium | reverse complement strand
TTTCTGACCTTTCACCAATCCTCGCAAATCCAGATAAGTTTCATAAAAAAAGTCTTGTAACAGGTATTCTTATTTGTGAAAATGAGGTTCCAAGCGAGCTAAAAAAAAGTGTAGAAAAATTTTTTTACAGAAAAAGTTATAAATTTTGTTTCCAAGGTTGGTCAGAAACAATTTGCGTTGTTGTTTCTTTATCCGACAAGTTAATATATATTCCTAAGGGCTACAAAAGCTTGCGAAAGTTTTTTGCCTTTTAGAATAAATTTTGTATTCGTTTAAATATTTAGGAGGTTGTAAATGAATGCTTTAGTATTATTGATCGTAGGGGTTGTGTTATTCTTTATTGCATACATTACCTATGGCTCAATGCTCGCAAAAAAATGGGGAATCGATCCGTCAAGAAAAACACCAGCTCATGAGTTGCAAAATGATTCTGACTACGTTCCTACTGATGCAAGAGTTCTACTTGGACACCACTTCTCATCAATTGCAGGTGCAGGACCTATCACAGGACCTATCATTGCTGCTATGTTTGGTTGGCTTCCAGTATACCTATGGATTCTAGTTGGTAGTATTTTCTTTGGTGGCGTACATGACTACGGTTCATTGGTTGCTTCTATGCGCCATGAAGGTAAAACAATTGGTGAAGTTATCCGTGCAAACATCGGGGCAAAAGCAAAGCTTATTTTCTCTTTGTATGCGTTCTTAACAATTTGTTTAGTAGTTGCTGCATTCTTAGATATTACTGCAAGCACATTCGCAATTAACCCTGATAATATGGCAGCTTCAATGACAGCAGCTTCTTCAGGAACTGCAAGTATGTTGTTCATAGCAATGGCATTGCTTTTTGGTATGTTCTACAGAAGAAACTCAAATCTTATTGCTGGAACAGTTATTGGTGTTGCAATTCTTATTGGTATTATTGTATTAAGTTCATTTGTACCATTTTTACAATTTAACAAAGTTACATGGCAAATCATCTTAACTGTGTATATTGTTTTTGCTTCATTGCTTCCTGTTTGGCTCTTACTCCAACCACGTGATTACCTATCATCATTCTTGCTATTTGCTATGTTGATTGGTGGATTTGTTGGTGTATTAATAGCAGCTCCAACTATGCAAGCACCAGCTCTTGTAGGTTTCACTGTAAATGGTAACTTCCTATTCCCAATCCTTTTCGTAACTGTTGCTTGTGGTGCTATTTCTGGTTTCCACTCATTGGTTAGTTCAGGAACAAGTTCAAAGCAACTTTCAAATGAAAAAGATGCAAAACTCGTAGGTTACGGTGGTATGCTTATTGAAGGTGTTGTAGCTATTATCGCTCTTCTTTCAGTAACAGCTATTGCTGGTAATGGAGATGGTAGCCCAGCTGTTCGCTTTGCAAACGGTGTTGCTACATTCATGAATTCTTTTGGTATTCCTCTAGAAGCAGGAAGAATCTTCGTAACATTAACTTATTCATCTTTTGCATTAACTACTCTTGATAGTGCAACTCGTATTGGTCGATACCTATTAGAAGAATTAGGTGAAGTTACACAAAAAGATGGTTCATTAAAGAAAACTATTTTCTGTAATCCTTATGTTGCTACATTAGTTACAGTTGCAGTTTCTTTACTTTTCACTGCTTATGGATATTCAAGAATTTGGGGTATCTTTGGTAGTGCAAACCAATTGCTTGCAGGTCTTGCTCTCTTAGCAATTGCTGCATGGATTAAGAAAACAATGAAAAGAACAGCATGGGAAGCAGTTATCCCTCTAATTTTCATGTTTGCAGTTACACTTTCTGCCTTAGTATTACTTGTTATCAACAACTACAAACTAGGCACACCAGATGGTTACGTACTTGGTTCTATCGGTGCTGTATTGATTATTCTTGCAATCCTTGAATTAATTACAACTGCAACAAGTGCAAAAAAAGCTATGTAAATTTTTAGATAGTTTTTAATAAAAGCAACCAAGCATGCCTTGGTTGCTTTTTTATTTTAAATTCAAAGAATCTTTTTCTTGCCATATCCTATTTTATGGATTACAATATATGTATGAAAAAATATATATTATCACTAGATCAAGGAACAACTTCATCTCGAGCTATTCTATATGATAAGAAAGCAACACCATTGTTATCAAAAAATCAAGAATTTACACAATATTATCCGCAACCTGGTTGGATAGAACACGATGCAGAAGAAATTCTAAACTGCCAGCTTGCAGTTGCAAAACATGTAATTGAACAGGCAAAAAAGGAGCTTTCTGCAACCATAGATGATATCGCCGCAATTGGAATAACAAACCAAAGAGAAACAGTTGTTTTATGGGAAAAAGATACAGGCAAGCCCGTATACAATGCAATTGTTTGGCAATGTAGAAGAACCGCAGCTTTATGCGAGGAGTTAGTATCAAAGGGTCTTGAGGAAGTCATTCAAGAAAAAACAGGTCTTGTAATTGATGCATATTTTTCAGGTACAAAAATAAAGTGGATTTTAGATGAGGTACCAGGTCTCAGAGAGCGAGCCATAAAGGGCGAAATTTTAGCAGGAACAATCGACTCCTGGCTCATTTGGAAGCTAAGCGGTGGAGCCGTACATGTTACAGATGCGACAAATGCTAGTCGCACAATGATATACAATATTTATCTTGATGATTGGGATGACGATTTATTAAAATTATTAAATATTCCCCGCTGTATGCTTCCAAGCGTGCAGTCTTCAAGTGAAATTTACTGCATGACAGATGAAAAAGTGTGTGGTTTTTCAATACCCATTGCTTCAGCTATAGGAGATCAGCAAGCAGCTCTTTTTGGGCAAGGTTGTTTTGAGGAAGGGAATGTGAAAAACACCTATGGCACAGGCTGCTTTATTCTCATGAATACGGGGACAAAACCAGTAATCTCCAAAAATAAATTGCTTACAACTGTAGCCTTAAGCTTGGGAGGACAAATATATTTTGCCTTAGAGGGAAGTATCTTTATGGGTGGAGCAACAATAAAGTGGTTACGTGATGAACTAGAACTAATTTCTTCTGCCCCAGAGATAGATACGCTAGCTGAGTCTGTAGAGGATGCAAATGGGGCTTATCTTGTTCCAGCATTTACAGGGCTCGGTGCCCCCTACTGGGATATGTATGCTCGTGGAACGCTTATTGGGCTTACCAGGGGAATAAAAAAAGCACACATATGCAGAGCTGTCATCGAAGCAATTTGTTATCAGGTTAAGGATGTAATAGATTGTATGGTTGAGGACTCTTCAACAAAAGTTACAAGCTTAAATGTAGATGGTGGTGCCAGCGTGAGTGATGTTATGCTACAGTTTCAAGCAGATATATTAAACACAACTATTCTACGACCCAAAAATATAGAAACGACAGCACTTGGAGCTGCTTTTTTAGCAGGATTGGCTGTTGGGTTTTGGAAAAACAAAGAAGAGATTATCCAAAATCGAGAGACTGATAAAGAATTCTTACCAAAAATGGATGAGCCAAAGCGCGCTACATTATACAATGGATGGAGAAGAGCAGTTGAGCGCTCAAGGGAGTGGATAGAAAAATGACATATGACGTTGCAATTATTGGAGCAGGAATTTCAGGTGTAAGCATAGCAAGAGAGTTATCCCGCTACAACCTTGATGTTTGTATCCTTGAAAAAGAAAATGATGTATCCTGCGGAACTTCTAAAGCGAACTCGGGAATAATTCATGCAGGGTATGACCCAGAGCCAGAAACCCTAATGGCAAAATTAAACATTGAAGGAGTGAAGCTTTATCCCAAATGGGCGGAAGAATTGCACTTTGATTATAAACCTATTGGCTCTCTTGTTGTTGCATTTGGCGATAATGATGATAGCATTATAAAAGAACTTTATGAGCGTGGGAAAAAAAATGGTGTAGAAAAATTGCAGCTCATCGATAGAAGCAAACTTGTTGAGCTTGAACCAAATATTTCAGAAGAGGCAACCTCTGCCCTTTATTCCCCTACAGCAGCAATTATTAGCCCGTATCAGGCGACTTGGTCTATAGCTGAGAATGCAGCTCTCAATGGAACAAAAATTTTAACAGACCATGAAGTACACGGAATTACAAAGCATAGCGATAAAAATGAACCCTTCGTTATTCATACAGGAAAAGGCGATATTATATCTCGTTATATAGTTAATGCAGCAGGGTTATATGCAGACAGAATTAGTTCTATGGTAGAAGGCAAGGAATATACAATAATCCCTCGAAGGGGTGAGTACTGCCTTTTAGATAATAACTGCCACGACCTTGCTAGACATGTATTATTTCAAACCCCCAATAGTCTCGGAAAAGGAGTGTTGGTATCTCCTACTGTAGATGAAAACATTCTCATTGGCCCCTCTGCTGATACGTGCAATGATAAAACTTTTATGGGAACATACAGAGAAAATCAAGACTTTATTCTAGAAAAGGGTGAAAAAACAATTCCCAATATACCACAACGGAATATCATTAATTCTTTTGCTGGAGCAAGGGCTATTGCTTTTTGGATTGATGACAAAAAAAATCCAACAGACCCAGTCAATGATTTTATTATAGAAGAGGATTCTAACGTTAAAAACTTTATACATGTTGCAGGAATTAGTTCTCCCGGATTAGCATCCGCACCTGCCATAGGTGAATATGTTGTCAAAATCATAAAAAAAACTGGATTAGAGCTTATTCCAAACAAAGACTTTATACCTATATTTAAAGGTATTCAAAACTTCAAACTTGCAACAGACAAAAAGAAAAAACAACTCATTGAAGAAAATAAACTTTATGGAAGAATAATTTGCCGCTGTGAAATGATAACTGAGGCCGAAATTGTTCAAGCTATTCACTGCAATGTGGGAGCAAAAGACCTAGATGGTGTAAAACGACGAACACGAACAGGAATGGGAAGATGCCAAGGCGGATTTTGCTCTCCTCGAGTTACTGAAATCATAAGCAGAGAACTGCATATTCCAATGATAGATGTTACAAAAAAAGGTGGCTGCTCGTTTGTATTAAACACAAAGACACGTACATCTCAGGGGGACAGAAAATGAAATATGACATTGTAATAATCGGTGGTGGCCCAGCTGGGCTAGCTGCCGCGGTTTCAGCTCGGGAACAAGGCTGTGAAAGCATTCTCATTCTAGAAAGAGATGTTAAACTTGGTGGTATTTTGTTGCAATGTATTCACAATGGATTTGGTCTTCATCACTTTGGAGAAGAGTTAACAGGCCCTGAGTATGCATCACGCTTTATTGATCAAGTAAAAAAACATGGTATAGAGTATAAAGTTGATACTATGGTTCTTACTATAACAACAGAAAATGCTACAGAACAGCATCCCAAAAAGATTGTAACAGCAATAAACACCGTTGATGGAATGATGAATATAGAAGCTAAGGCCATCATTCTCTCCATGGGGTGTAGAGAAAGGACTCGGGGTGCCTTAGTAATACCTGGAACACGGCCTGCAGGTATCTTCACAGCAGGAAGTGCACAACGTTTTGTAAACATGGATGGTTATTTGCCGGGGAAAAAAGCTGTAATACTTGGGTCTGGAGACATAGGGCTTATTATGGCACGAAGGCTCACATTAGAGGGCGTCGAAGTTAAGCTCGTATGTGAGCTTATGCCTTTTTCTGCAGGTTTGACACGCAATATTGTGCAATGCGTTGAAAATTTTAATATCCCTTTGAAATTTGGCCATACTATTACGGCAATACACGGACAAGAAAGGGTTGAGGGCGTGAGCGTAGCTCAAGTTGATACTAACAGAAAACCGATTAAAGAAACCGAAGAATTTATTGAATGTGATACATTGCTACTTTCTGTAGGCTTAATTCCAGAAAATGAAATTTCAATTGAGTGTGGGGTAGCAATGGACTCAAGTACATCGGGGCCGATTGTAAATGAGCGAATGGAAACTTCTATCAAAGGCATATTTGCATGTGGAAATGCTGTACACGTCCACGACCTAGTTGACTTTGTAACTCAAGAAAGCCTAAGAGCAGGTCAAAATGCAGCACTCTATGCAAGCGGTGCTGAACCAGTAAATCCACAGAAAATAACCATACGACCAGGGAACAGGGTTCGCTACACAGTTCCCCAATATATTGAATCTACAGAAGGTGACAATGATGTATCCATAATGTTTAGACCAACAGATGTATACAGGGATGTGCAAATTGTTGTATACAGCAATAACCAAAGAATTAAGGCGCAAAAGAAAAAAATAGTAAAGCCTGGGGAAATGCAAATTGTAGAGCTGAAGACTGATGCCTTATCTAAAATAGTTGACAATCTCACAGTTTCAATTGAGCTACCAGAGGAGGACAGAGAATAATGTCAGATATATCAATCAAAGAGCAAATCGCTAGCACTGAGGATTTAGAAAAGATTCCATTAACTTGTATAATTTGTCCTATAGGATGCCTCATGGAAGTCAGCATTCAAAACGTAGGAAAATCAAAATCCGTAGTGTCTGTAAAAGACAACACCTGCCCTCGCGGAGAAGACTATGCAAAAAAAGAGCTGATTAACCCAACGAGAACACTTACAACCACAATTGCAGTTGCACAAGGAGAAAGCCCTTTAGTTCCTGTAAAAACAGATGGTGAGGTTTCAAGAGAAAAGCTTCTTAGCTGCATGGAAATAATCCGAAGACAATGTGTAGTAGCACCAGTGAAAAGAGGCGATGTACTAATACGAGATATTTTAGGCAGTGGCGTTAATATTATTGCTTGCGCTGATGTTGCTAAATAAGGTTAATCTTATTCTTGTTTACCTTCAAGAAGCTTTTTTAATTCACTATAGTAGATAGATAATTCTGAGTCAATTTTTTTTATTGTTAGATGCCCATAAATGCCTATACCTAGACAGCTCAGTATAACTGCGCCCATTGCAAATAAAAACCAAATGGGTGGCGATTCATTTTTTAAAACACCATATAAATTGTAACTTAAAAATACTGTGGCAATTGCGCAAAGATTTCTATTTCGTGAAAACGCCGTTTTTTTCTTTTCTAGGCGTTCTATTTGTTCGTTTAACTCTTCTTCTGACATATCTAATACTGCGCTTTTCTCAATCTTACTTGTTCTATATCATTACTGAATAATTCACGTAAATCATTCAACCCTAATGCCATTAAGGCCATTCTATCAATACCAATACCCCATGCTAATACAGGAACGTCTATACCCATTGCTTTAGTAACTTCAGGACGGAATATTCCGGAACCACCTAATTCAAACCATCCTAGTACAGGATGCTTAATATGAACCTCTATTGACGGTTCGGTAAATGGAAAATATCCTGGAACATATTTTACATCTGTAGCACCAGCTATTTCAACTGCAAACATTTCTAAAAAGCCTAAAAGCGTTTTCAAATTCACTTCATCACCAAGAACAATTCCCTCTGTTTGATAAAAATCAGAAAGATGTGTAGCATCTACCTTATCGTATCGAAAGCATCTAGCTATACCAAAATACTTTCCAGGAACACTTGCATCTGCAAGCTTGTGAGCGGACAAGGCCGTGCCCTGACTTCTCAAAATAAGACGCTTTGTAAAGTTAAGATCAAAATTATAATTCCAGCCACGACTTCCAGAATTTCCACCATTTTCATGTGCATTTTTAACATTTGTTAAAAATGGTTCATCAATTTTTTTTGCATGTGTAGGGGTTTTTACATAATATGCATCATGAATATCCCTGGCCGCATGAAACTGAGGCATAAAAAGAGCATCTGAATTCCAGAATTCTGTTTCCACAAGTGGTCCATCAAATTCTTCGAACCCAAGCGAACACAATTTATCTTTTACGCTTTCTAAGAATGAAACATATGCATTTGTTCTACCTGGTATAATTCGTGCTGGTGGCACCGATATATTATATCCTCTAAAAGTCGAATTTTTCCACTCTCCTTTTTCGAGCATTGACGGCGTTAGACTCCCGATTTCACTTCCTGTTACACCAGCTTTTTCCAAGGCGCGTGCAACTTCAGTGGCAGCAGGAAGAAGCGCATGAACAACAGTTTCTCTCTCTAGAATTCTAAATGCACTATCAGATGCACCCCTTTTTTTGGCCATGGTACTCATAACATCAAGCTCATCTTTGGTTAAAGCATCCATATCCAATACAGAGTCTTGTGCATCTATTGCCTTTTTTAATATAGAGCGTGCCGTTGCCAATGATTGGGGCAAGTCTTTCCCTTCATATACAGCTTTTTTTTCAGGGCTCATTCGTAGTGCACCTTCTTTGCTTAATTGACCAAAGGCAGAGCCAACATCTTTATTTTCAATGTTCAAAGCAGAAGCTATTTCGGGTAGAGATTTTTCTCCATTATCTTTTACGTAATTAAAAATACGCTCAGCGGGAAGTCCATCCTGTGCATATGATTTACCTACATCGGTCAATTCAAAAAAGGTATGCTCTTCTCTTCTCACAACACATGCAAGTTCTTTACCAACAAGCCATGAAAAAGCTTGATTAGCATGACCTTCTTTATAATCAATTTCTTTTTGAAGCTTTTGTGAAGTAAGCTCAACACCTTCTTTATAGGCAAGTAGCACACGTACTTCAAGAGGATGCAAATTTTTAACAAGGGATTGGACGTCCATTCTATTCTCCGAGAATATTTTTTTAGTTTAGCTAACGCAGAATTTACTAAACAGTCTTAATTATCAGCGTAATTTAGCTCTCTTACTTCATTAAAACGAATTCTAGAAGTATAATGAGTCATATTGTTTACTGCATCAAATTTTGTTGTATCTGCTCCACGGTAACTATAGTTATAGTATAATTGATCAGCTCTTTCGCCTTCAGCTACATTTTCAACTTTTCGTTCTTTGATAAATTGTTCAGCACGATTTCTAATTGTAATCATAGCAGTACTTTGTTCAAAAAGATCTGAATTCATTGAGAAGGTAAAGAATGCTTCACCTGTTGCTGGTAATAACTCAATAGTTATAAGGTATGGAAAAGACTCATCGGTCCTTCCTTCTTCTGAAATTGTTTCAACATTTAGGTTATTAGGAATTTGAGCAAAACCCATAGAAACCATACACATCAATAAAAC
The DNA here is from genome assembly GCA_964369735.1 of uncultured Treponemataceae bacterium. Taxonomy (GTDB): domain Bacteria; phylum Spirochaetota; class Spirochaetia; order Treponematales; family Treponemataceae; genus CAYJFX01. Next base: position 29,269 of record CAYJFX010000005.1, on the reverse strand, counting down.
CAATAAAAGTAACATCTTTTTCATAAAAGCCTCCTAAAATATTTTAACATATAATATGTAAAATGTACACATATTTAAAATATTGTGTACTCTACTATTTTACTCACATTTAGAAAAAAATCAAGGTCTGCAACGTATTTTCCTGCATCTATAGAGTAAATTGGGAAGTCAGTGAGTAATATTTTTCCAGTTATTTCTTTGGGTTTATTTTTTACTACATCACGGGCATAGTTTCTAATAGCATTTTTAGCAGCTTCTTCACATGCAAGCATTACGCCCTCAACACCTTCAAAAACGGAGGACTCCCCTCTTCCTGCAATGCTCGGGTATCCGCCTGTATGCCACCTATGCCGTTCATAAACCATTCTTTTTGTTAAATCATACTCTACCCAAGACTCAACAACGGATTCTTCATCTGCAATAATGGCATCCGTGTAACGTAAATTTTCATCATCATTCTCTATTGTGATAATACTTACAATTTCAAAATACTCACTTACCCCTCTCGTGTTATCAGAAGGGGTATACGTGAAGTCCCACCCATACACGAGCGCCTCTACAAAAAATGGTGACAAAGCTCGAATACCGTCAGCTGCAGGGGTAAATATAGATTCATTTTCATCTAAACGCGTACTTATAGAGGGGGCCTCTTCCATAACAAACCATATGGGAAAGCGAAGCAGGGGCGATGAAACAATATTTTGAGCGTACGCAAAAAAAGCATTCAGTATTACCAATAAGCAAACAAATCTTACTCTAAGCCCTTTTTTGCTATGCTTCTTTATCGAAAAAAATCTTTCCATACGCGCCATGGGCTAATTCCCATTCTTATTCTTAAATACAACCAAGCAAAAATAAAACCAGCTAGGTGCGCAAGATGTGCTATACCAGATCCAACAGAAAAAAGTTGATTCCAAATTGAAATGCCTGCATAAATAAGCACTAGCAAGGGTGCCGAAACAGGGAGAATTCCCCAAATGAATATTTTAGAGTGCGGAAATAGTACCGCGTAAACTAAGAGAACTGCATATACAGATCCCGAAGCACCAAGCAAAAAGGCGTAGTACATACCTGAAAAATAGTAAGAAACAAAGGAAACAATTCCGCATAAAAAACCTATAAGCAAATAGAGCAAGACAAATTCTTTTGAGCCAATTGAACGCTCAATAGCAACACCAAAAAAAAGTATTCCTAACATGTTCCCTAATAGATGGTAAAGGCTCGCATGCGTGAACATATATGTAATAAATTGATAAAACAAACCTCTTTCGATTACAAGTACAACATTCAATGATAAATATGCTTGGAGGGTCGGATTCATTTGTGTAAGCATAAACACACCGATATTAATTGCTATAATAATAAGTGCAGCATTATTAAATGTGTACCGAAAGGGTCTTCTTATTATGTTATTTTTCATGTCGTTCTCCTAGGTAGCATGAATCATCACACCTCGTTTATTGCTACTCTTTTTGATTTTTTTCGTGCTGCCTTTTTTCTTCCCGCGGAACTTCTATATTCCCAAGTTGTGCATAATGCTTCATAAGGTTTAAAAAAGAAGCCCACTTAGGCATTGACTTCTCAAGAACCTCTACGCGGTCTCTGTTTCTTGATGAAGTGAATAAAAACTTTACATTTGATATGAGTTCAGGTGTACTTAATCTAGAATCTTCAAGCGTTAATAATAGCAAATTGTATAGCTCAAATAAATTTGTAGACTGAGCTTGAGTAATCACTTTTGCAGTATTATTAATTTCAGACACCATATTGCCTAGGGTTCTCACAAACTCAGGATCTTTTTGACTATCTTTTACGTAGCTAGTTAATAGAGTGCTGTCATACCTTTCGTTTCTTGTGAAAGAATCTTCAAAGGATTGAATCACATTTACGACTTCGGAACATTCAAAAAAAGCTGATGAAAAATCTGTTTTTGCTTCTGGTGAGTTAAAAAAACCTTCAACAACAATATCATTTAACAGTGTTTGTATGTCTTCGGTAAAGTAATATGTTATAAATGATTTCAAAACCTGCATTGGGGTTATCCATAAAAAAGAAAAGGCCGTGTTATCTTGCAGAATAGCATTAATCTGTGGGTTATACCCATTTAAAGGCAGCAATGGCTTTTCTCCAAAAATTGCTTTTATTTCTCTAAGTCGTTCTTGGTCTTGATATTCCATTCTAAGCCTTTCTGTATCAGAGGAAAACATAGCCTTTTGCCTTGCAACATAGTCTTGTAGAGGAGTAGCTGTACTTGCAGAGGCTTCTGGAGCTATTTCTGAATCTTTTTTACCTAAGGCTATGAGGTCTTTTAGTATATCAGGATTGAGAACCTTATTTAAAGCGGTTGCAATTTTTTTTAATCGAGCAAGGATATCATCCTGTGATACAGAAACTCTTCCAGGGATTATACTTGAAACGGCATCTATTGCACGGCTCATAGATCCTGTAATATTTAATTTTGCACTGACGAAATAAAAATTTAATAATTCTTCGCATAAATCTTCGCATGGCACAGGCTTAAAGTTTGGGTTACCATCCAAAGGAGAAAAAGCTGGGTCAAATAGCTTCAATATATTAATAAAATTATATGAGCTCAAATCATAAAACAATTCTAGATCTTGTATGGTTTTTTCTATTTGTGCAAACCCAGTTGTGTTCAAATCTTTTTGTACAGTAGTAAAAATTTGCATTTGGGAATTGATTTCTGCATTTCTGTCTACGGAAGAATCCAAGGCAAGGCGTCGCATTTCATATGTAAGCATATCAACTTTTTTCCTCGTGCTCTCATTGTAACCTGTTTTAATAAGTATATCATACACGCGGTTTTTTACTAGTTTTTGTTCTGGAGAGTGAATAAAATCTAAAAGAGTGTTAAAAACTCCAATATTTGAATATATGGTGTATAGTGCGTTTGCAAAGGATATTTGAACAACACCGTTTTTATAAATGCCGGTTTCAGACTTTGATAACCTTATTTCAATGGCTTTTAAAAGTTGATTTTTTTGGATGTCAGGATTACCTGGAACAAAGAGAATTTTTAAAAAATCAATCAACTGTGTTAATAGTGCCATGACTATATTTTAATTTTATTTTATGTTTTGTGCAATACATGCAGGAATATATTCTGATAATCTTCTATCTTTTCAGCTTTTACAATATCTTTTCTCAAAGAGGCCCCACCCTCAGTTCCTTTTGTGTAAGCACAAAACCGTTTGCGCATTTCTTTGCACGCCAAGGCTTCCCCCTTGTCTTCGCATAAAATACGCAATTCTTTTAGCCCCGCTTCGATACATTTATTGAACGGAATGGCAGAGTAAGAACCATGAACAATCAAGTCCCGTGTTTGCGAAAAAATAAATGGTGCTCCCATAGCTCCGCGCGCAAACATCACAGCATCACACTTCGTTTGCTCAAGCATGTCCCGAGCAGCCTCTGGAGTAAAAACATCCCCCGATCCAAATACAGGAATAGGATCTTCTTGACTTTGCATTAAAGATACTAGTTCACTCAAAATACCCCAATTTGAAAAGCCTTCGTATCCTTGGGCCCTTGTTCGCGGATGCAGTGTTATTGCCGCAGCACCAGCCTCTTTCGCTGCTAAGGCAGACTCTTTCCACAGTAAACTATCTGAGTCCCAACCAGAGCGAATTTTTACCGTTACAGGTATTTCCTTTTTGCATTTAGAGTTTAATCGCGGTGCTTGGGAAGCCGCTTGAGCAACAGCACTCACAACTTTATACAGATTTTCAGGGTTTCGCATAAGGGCCGAACCAGCCCCTGTTTTAGTTATTTTTTGAACAGGACACCCCGAGTTTATATCTATAAGGTCAGGATTTGATTTTTCAAGCACAATAGGAACAGCCTTCTCCATTGTTTCATAGTTGCTGCCAAAAATTTGTACGGCATAATATTTTTCATTTTCTGCACGCATCATTATTTGTTCCGTTTTACCAGAACCCCTAACCAAAGCCTCAGCTGAAACCATTTCTGTATATGAAAAATTTGCGCCCCCATCTGCACACAGGGTTCTAAAAGCCCTATCGGAATACCCTGCAACAGGAGCTAAAAATAAATTCCCCTCAAGGAGCAGCTCATGAGAGTCTTTTAAAAGAGGACATCGAATAGAAACTGGGTGATACAGTGATTTCATTCTTTGTTAAACTGACAACCTATAGAAGCTTAGGGTTCAAGTCTAAAAAACTTACAACTATTTTGCCATACTGTATCTGCTAATTCTTCAACATCCATCTCTAGCATGTCCGCTAAAAACCTCACTGTTGAAGGTGTATATGATGGCATATTACGCTTCCCTCTATACTCAGCAGGAACCATAAAAGGACTTTCTGACTCAACTAATATACGGTCCAGAGGAATATTCAACACTGTCTCATGAAGGTTCCTTGCATTCCTATATGTCAGGTTTCCAGCAAACGAAAAATATAGGTTTAAGTCTAAGGCTTTTTTTGCATATTCTGCATCTTCAGAATAACAATGTAACACACCTCCAGCAGAAGGCAACCTCTCAGATAAGATATCAAGAACATCTTTACCTGCATCTCTATTATGAATTATAACAGGAACATTCATTCTCTCTGCAAGATCTAATTGGTTAATAAAAAGCTCTATTTGAGAACGCTTGTCTCCAAACTTTCGATAATAATCTAACCCTGTTTCTCCCAGAGCAATAACATTTGGTAATTTTAAGCTTTCCTCAATAGTTTTTAACCAATCTTTTCCAGGGTGAATAACTTCTGAAGGAGCTACACCTACAGCATAGTATACACCTGGCAAAGACTTTAAGTTATTATAAACTTGCGTAAAATCGTGCAAGCTATTGCAAATACTAATAATGCGGTTAACACCAACTTGCTTAGCTTCTTGAACAACACGTAGCTGCTCAATAGGGTCATCATAAATAAGCCCAATATGGGCGTGAGTATCAAAAACTTTCATGGCTTATCAATCCAAAACGGTGATGCGGAAGCAAAAAAGCTATCCGTTCGTAATACAAGCATAATTTTCCGATTTTTCTCGGTAATAATACTATCTACACTATAAGGATATCACAGTAATTGCATATCGTCAATATTTTTTTTCATTTTATCTGCTTTTTTTTGACAATGACAGTATATAATTGAAAAAAACAAGCATTTTTTGTATTTTGTTTAAACTATGTTTGACAGTTTTTTCTAAACATGCTATAATGATGAGATAATCGATGTAGTCTGCCGTAGTATTACGGATGCATAAATTGGAGATTTGAGTGGCCAGAACACGAACATATGAAAAATTTGAAAAGAATGTCGTAAACCATGCTGGAAAAAATATTTTAAATGGCTGTCGTAGAGTTAGCAAGGCTATCCGTACTTTTATAAAGTTATGCGATAGCAAACTAACGGTGATGATAGTGCCGCATTCTCAAACAAATGTAATTAATTTTAGAACTAATATATTCTCCCTTGTTTTTGGGACCCTTATCGTTGTAGGAATGATTTTTTCTTTTTTTTACTTTAATCGTCAAAACAATATTTCAGCATCTGAAATTTCCCGACTTAAAACAGAAAACAGAGAAAACCTTGCAAGCTTTGATGTCCTAAAAGATGAAAACAATAATTTATTACAAGCTGCTGAAAAATTTAAAACAGCATTAAATGAATCACTCGCACTCATTGGGATAGATGTAACAAATTCCTCCACTTCCTCTACAAGAAGCGGAGACTTATCCTCATTGATGGACACACAATCCTTATCAACGGGAACAACAAAAGAAATAGCCGATGTCCAAGAGCTTACATCGTACATAGAAGGAACAATCGACCCCATTGAGCAAATTGGAGAAGTAATCAGGTCTCAGCAAGCCATATTCTCAGACACACCAAATATTTGGCCTTTAAAAGGGGGCGTTGGATATACGACACATCAATTTGGGCACTCAGTACACCCTATCACTGGGCAATGGTATATTCATACAGGCTATGATGTAGCAACAGGACGTACAGGCGATCCTGTTGTTTCAACGGCAAATGGGAAGGTAATTTCCAATACCTATAGTGATGCATTAGGTATTCATGTAGCAATCCAACATAAATATGGCTATATAACCCGCTATGCACACATGAATGCAAGCTATGTATCACTTGGACAGGAAGTAGAACAAGGTGAAGTTATAGGGGTAGTTGGAAACACCGGTCTTTCAACGGGTCCACACCTTCACTATGAAATATATATAGGCTCAAGCCTTATTGATCCTGCGCCATACGTGAATATAAAAACAAAATAGTATTAGAGGGTGCACGATGGCTTTTCAAAATGATGACATATCAATAAATACCCTCATTGGTCAAGGCTCTTTTATACAAGGCGACTTAAATGTAAAAGGGTTTATACGCTTTGATGGTGACATTGATGGAAACCTTGAAACATCAGGGCGACTTATTATTGGCGATCAAGCACGCGTTCGCGGCAATATTCATGCAACTTCAGTTATTATACATGGCATTATTGAGGGAGATGTTGTTGCACCAGAAGGTGTTCATTTATTTTCGACTGCAACCGTTATTGGAGATATTGTATCAAAAAAAATACTTGTTGAGGAAAAAGTCTTTGTTCAAGGGCAATGTATTATTTTTGAAAACACCCAAACATTTGAAGCTGCAAAAAAAGCTTGGCAAGATGAAAAAGCAATCAAGAAAAAATCACTGCTATTAAGTAGGAGTAACTAGCGATGTTCCCCCTAGATCCATTAGGTCTAGCTCCCTCCCTATTTCAAGCGGGTGAGATTGCCAAAAAAAAAGAGCAAAAAAACGACACTGCTAAAGTAAAGGCAAAATCATTTTCATCAATCTTACAAGCAAATCAAAACCAAAAAGAAATTTTAGAAGTTGATGAAGCCCTCTTCTCTCAAGAAATTGAAGGTAAGTCTTTTGATGAAACACTACAGTATTTGGTTGATTCTGTCTATATTGCAGGAGACCGATTAAAGAAAAACCCTTTTACCGAAGAATTTAAGAGCTATCGAAAAACATTATCGCACTTTTTAAATTTCGTTGTAAAAAATTCTTACGAAATCGAGACACACCAAAGACGGAGAGGAAAAAAGCAAGTTGTTTACACATTGGTAAACGTTGTAAATCAAAAACTTGATAATTTAGCAAATGATATTTTATTTAATCAAGCCGACCAATTAAATCTTCTTTCAAGGGTTGAAGAAATTAATGGCTTATTAGTGGACTTTTTTTCATAGTCTCAAAGCAGTGAAAAAAGGCTATAAATGTAACTACTGTTTATGGCTTCATAAAAAAAATAAAAGTAGTTGGAGGATACATGAGTGATGTAATAACAGGTAATATAGACGAATTAAACCAAACAGACCTTTTGTCGTTAGAAGATGAGGGAGCAGATGAACAGGAGCATCTCAATAATGAAAACTATGTTTTTCCATCTCCCTTATACAAATTAAAACTAGATTACTCCTCAGAAAGTGTTTATGCAACGGCGCCGTCTAGCATACCACTTACAGCAGGAGATTATGCTATACTGCCTACAAGATACGGAAAAGATATTGCGCTAGTACTTGGAGAATCAAAAAAACCAGTTGGTATACAACCATCTGATGTAGTTACCGTTGAGCGAAAAGCAATAAAAGAGGACATAAAACGGGCCCAAGACCTAAAAGCCAAGGAGATAGAAGCTCTAAAAACCTTTAAGGAAAAAACTATTGCTCGAAAATTAGATATGAAAACTCTAGGAGTACATTTCCTACTAGAAGAGCAAAAAGTTGTTTTCTTTTTTAGTGCTGATAATCGTGTTGACTTTAGAGAGCTCGTGAAAGATCTCGTGAGTATTTTTAAAATGCGAATCGAGCTTAGACAAATCGGAGTTAGAGATGAATCGCGTATTATTGGAGGATTGGGTGTTTGTGGACGCTCCTTTTGTTGTAATGCTGTTTCCGACAAACTTCGTCCCGTTTCAATAAAAATGGCAAAAAATCAAAATTTATCCCTAAACTCTGTAAAAATATCTGGGCAATGCGGGCGCCTATTATGCTGTCTCGCCTATGAGTCAGATTGGTACAATGAGGCTAGAAAAAACATGCCTTCTGAAGGGATTAAGATTTTCTACGATGGTACGAATTTCCAAATTACTGAAACAAATCAAGTAAGAAGTACTATAAAGATGAAAGGTGAAGATGGGCGAATGCTTGAGTTACACTCTTCAGACTTTTTCCAAGATGGAAACAAGTGGAAGGTAAAAAAGAATCGCTAAAATTTAACATTTATTAGAGCCTTCCAAAGAGAGTGCCTTTTTTTGAGATTATTACGAAGATAACAAAAGAATGACTCTTGACATATATCGATATTTTTTTATATAATTAAGGCAGGAGATTTACCTATGACAATAACAGTATGCATGGGCAGTTCCTGTTTTAGCAGAGGAAATGCCTTAAATGCTGAAACAGTGCAAAATTTGATAGAAAAAAATAATATCCAAAATAAGGTTGAGTTAAGAGGATGTTTATGTGAAGGGCAGTGCAAAAAAGGTCCAAATGTAAGAATAAATAACACTCTGTATTCAAATGTTTCTCCCGATTCATTGGAAGATATTGTTCTTCATGAACTATCAAGCGGCAATAAAGAGGCTTAAATGAATAACATACAACCAGTGTATACAGAACCCACAGAGTGTCAAGACTGCTATAAGTGTGTTCGTCAGTGTCCTGTAAAAGCTATCCGCGTTGAACAGGGCCATGCACTTATTATGCCGGAGCTTTGTATTATTTGCGGCAAATGTGTTATCAATTGCCCTGCGCATGCAAAGCGTGTGAGAGATGACTTACCAAAGGCAAAGCACTTTATCTCAATAAAAAAGACAATTATTGCATCACTTGCACCATCATTTGTTTCAGAATTTCCTGAGTGCACTCCAAGTCAGCTTATTAGTGCCATAAAGAAATTGGGTTTTTATGGCGTTTCAGAGACGGCCATAGGAGCAGATTTAGTTTCTGCGCAAGTTTCAAATGATATTGAACAAGCTGAAAAAGAACAAAATGGTCAAAAACTTTTTTTATCATCTGCGTGCCCGACAACAGTAGAATACATCAAACATGTAATGCCAGACTTTGAACCGTTTATTACCGACCGTTCCTCACCTCTTTTAGCACACGCTCGTTTTCTTAAAGAACATTTTGGCAATAATACGGCTGTAATTTTTATTGGCCCATGCCTTTCGAAAAAAAGAGAAGCTGACGTATTTGATGAAATAGAAGTTAGTATCTCTTTTGCAGATCTCAGACGATGGTTTGAAGAAGAAGGAATTGACCCCTCTAAAATTCAAAGCAAAGATAACGAAAATGAATTTATCCCATTTCGAGCAGCAAAAGGGACATTGTATCCAATAGATGGTGGAATGATTGCCTCTATGAAAAGATACAAGGACTTAAAGGGAGTTCGTACAATGTCAGTCACAGGTGTAGATGAGTACCCATTGACATTAGCAGGGCTTCATAAAGAAAAACTTTTAGAGCCATTATTCATTGAAATGCTAGCCTGCCCTGGTGGTTGTATTAATGGTCCAGCATGCACTGTGCAACGATCCACAGCTATAAAAAGGGTAAATCTTGTAGATTATGCGAACACTGCCCCAGAGCGCCTTAAAAAAGAAGTTATAGACTCAAAGCGAAATCTTTCGGGTACTGTTCCCGTTACAGCATTTACAAGCGTAGATGTTGGAGAAGAAAAAATGCAAGCCGCTTTACGCTCAGTTGGAAAATATAACAAACTGGATGAACTAAACTGTGCAGGCTGTGGCTATGATACTTGTAGAGAGTTTGCCCACGCAATTATTGAGCAAAGAGCGGAAAAAACCATGTGTGTTTCATACATGAAAAAATTAGCACAAAAAAAGGCAAACGGACTTGTTCAAGCAATTCCTAGCGGTGTCGTTATTGTGAATAAAAACCTTCAAATAGTAGAATGTAATAGAAATTTTGCACAGCTTATGGGCAATGAGTTTATTGAAATGTATGAAGCAAAGCCAGGACTAGAAGGTGCTGATTTAACGAAGATTACAGACTTTTATAGATTCTTTGAAGACGTCCTTTCAAAAAATGGCCCCGATGTTATTGACCGAGAAGTACGTAGTGGTAAAAAAATATTTCAGGTTTCTGTTTTTGTTATTGAAAAAGAAGAATTTGTGGGTGGAGTCATTGAAGACATTACGGCTCCCCAAATTCAAAAAACTCGAGTCGTAAAACAAGCCCAAAAGGTAATAACAAAAAATTTATCTGTAGTTCAAAAAATTGCATTCCTTTTAGGTGAAAATGCAGCAGAAACCGAGTCAATGCTAAACTCAATTATTGAGTCTTTTACTGAAGAGGAAGATGTATGACATGCGCCACAACATCAGAGGAAATAGTAGATAAAACCGCTGAAACATTTATTGAAGTGGGACATTACCAGGTATGCAAACATAAAAACCTTGCTGAGGGAGATGTATTTTTATCACAAAAAAATCCTAGTGATGGCCGCGTAATCACAGCTCTGTCTGATGGACTTGGCTCTGGAATAAAGGCTGGGGTACTAGCCACCCTGACTGCGACAATGGCAACAAAATTTATTTCATCTGATATACCCATGTGGAAAGCGGCTAATATAATAATGGATACACTGCCGGTATGTAAAGAGAGAGGTATAAGCTATGCTACATTTACCCTTGTTGATATTGAACCAAGCGCATTGGTACATATTATGGAATATGATAACCCCCCTTATGTTCTCATCCGCGAGCAAACCCTTGTAGAACCAATAAAAGAAATAACACCAATTGAACGAAAAAACCAGTCTACAGCACCTAAAATTGAGGCTCTTCTTCATTACTCACAATATAAGGCAAGGCCAGGAGATAGGCTCATTTTTTTCTCGGATGGAGTTACCCAATCAGGAATGGGGAGTCAAGCACTTCCATTTGGCCTTGGGAGCGAAAGAGCGCAAGAATTTATAATAGATGCAGTAATTGCAAACCCTGATATTAGCGCGAGAGACTTAGCTCGTACTATTGTACAGAAAGCTGTGTTTTATGATGGCTATAAGCCTCAAGATGATATTACCTGCGGAGTAGTTTACTTTAGAAAACCACGAGACATGCTTGTTTTTACTGGCCCTCCCATCAATAAAGAAAGTGATACTGAAATTGCACGCCGTTTTGATATATTTGACGGAACCAAAATTATTTGCGGTGGAACAAGCGCAAATATCATTTCAAGGGAACTTAAGCGCCCAATTAAAGTATCTCTTAAAAATTTTGACCCAGTAATCCCGCCTGATTCTAAAATGGAAGGAGCAGATCTAGTCACAGAAGGGATTATAACAATGGGCGCGGTTGCAGAAATTCTTGAAAAAGGTGCGCGGATTGAAACATTAAAACAAAATCCAGCAACAAAAATTGTTGAATTATTTTTAGATTCAGATAGAATATACTTTTATGTAGGAACAAAAATTAATGAAGCACACCAAGACCCAAATATGCCAGTTGAGCTTGAAATACGGCGGAATATTATAAAAAAAGTTGCAACATTATTAAGCGAACGGTATTTAAAAGAAGTAAATGTAGATTATTTTTAAGACAAAAAAATATATAAAAGGAGTAACAAATGTCTAAAGTTAAAGTATCAATTTGCACAGGAACAACCTGCTATGTTATGGGAGCGTCAGAACTACTATTATTAGAAGAAGAACTTCCTGCAGATCTCAAAGACAAAGTTGAAATAGAAGGAATCACATGTCTTGAAGCATGTAAGGGTGGAAGTAACTCAAAAGCCCCCTACGTACTCATTGATGGCGAGGTGCATGAGGGTGCAACATTACAAAGTGTAATTGAAATAGTTAAGGAAAAAGCATGCTAAATATAAACAATAATGCAGCTCACTTAAAGCGAGAAATTTTAGTTCAGATTGCAAAATTGCAATTGGAAGGGAACCTTGAAAAGGGGGTTCATTACATTCCTAGGAAAATGGTACCAAGAAGCACCGAGCCATTTCGCTGTTGCATTTATCATGATAGAGAAATAACACGGCAGAGAGTTATTGCTCGAATGGGTTGCTCTCTAGAAGATTATGATGAAGAAAAAACCCTTGAAGAATATGCAAAAGAATCTCTAGAAAGAGAAAAGCCAACTTGGCCTATTCTTACAGTACTCGATGAGGCATGCAACGCATGTGTAAAAAGTCAGTATATGGTTACAAATGCATGCCAAGCATGTGTTGCACGACCGTGCATCGTAAACTGTCCTAAAAAATGTATTAACATAAAAAATGGGAGAGCAATGATTGATGGCGAAAATTGTATAAACTGTGGACTCTGTTTATCAAATTGCCCTTATCACGCTATTATTAAAATCCCTGTTCCATGTGAAGAGTCTTGCCCAGTTGATGCAATTTCGAAAAATGAGCACGGAAAAGAAACTATTGACTACTCTAAGTGTATTTTTTGTGGGAACTGTATGAGAGAGTGTCCTTTTGGTGCAATGATGGATAAGGGCCAACTTGTAGATGTTATACAACACATAATGAAGGGAAAAAAAGTTGTGGCTATGTACGCTCCTGCGGTAGCTGCGCAGTTTAGAGCGGCACCAGGGCAATTGGAAACAGCATTATCTCAAGCTGGATTTAGTGAGGTATGGGAAGTTGCAATAGGTGCAGATATTACTTCAGATAAAGAAGCTGCAGAGTTTGAAGAACGAATCGAGCATGGCGAAAAGCTAATGACTACATCATGTTGCCCCGCTTATGTGAGGGCTGTAAATATTCATGTCCCATCATTAAACCCTTGTGTTTCTGACACAAGAACACCCATGCATTACACTGCAGAGATTGTGAAAAAGAAAGACCCAAACTGTATTTCAGTATTCATAGGGCCATGCTTAGCAAAGAGAAGAGAAGGCATGGATGATGAGTATGTTGACTACGTTTTATCAGTTGAAGAAATGGGTGCCTTTTTTATTGCAAAAGAAATTGAAATAGGATCAGTAGAGGCCGCCCCAGGGTCAATAATTCCAACTGCTTCAGGGCGAAATTTTGCAACTACAGGTGGTGTTGCAGAGGCGGTAAAGATTCGCTTAAAAAATCCTGAAAAATTAAAAAGTGCCGTGATAAATGGACTGGATAAGGAAGGGATGAAACTCTTAGCTGGATATGGCAAAATTCAAAGTGGTGAAAGTCCTGTTACAGACGACACTCCAAACCTTGTTGAAGTAATGGCATGTGAAGGTGGCTGTGTCGGAGGGCCATCTGTAATATCAAATGTTAAAGTTGCAACAATGCAATTAAAAAAATATGTAAGTGATGGTGCAAAGGACAAGGCATCAAGCTAAAAAATGTAAAAAGCGGTGGAGTATAAATATTTTACTCAGCCGCTTTTTTACATTTCAAATTCATCGCCAAGATATATTTTACGTGCAATCTCACTTTCCAGTATTTCTTCTTGACTGCCATGAACTAAAATTTCCCCTTGATTGATTATTATAGCATTATCTGTGATATCAAGTGTTGCCCTAACATTATGGTCCGTAATAAGTACTCCAATATTTCGACTAGATAAAAGTCTTACTACTTCCTTGATATCTGAAACTGCAATAGGGTCGATACCAGCGAAGGGCTCATCGAGCAGTAAAAATTTGGGGTCAGTTGCAAGGGCTCGGGCTATTTCAGTTCTTCGCCTTTCCCCTCCAGATAAGGTATAAGCCATTTGCTTTCTAAGCCTCGTAATCGAAAAATCATCTAGTAAGCGCTCTAAAAGCTCGTGCTTTTCTTCTAATTGCAATTCTTTTCTGCTTTCTATTATAGCCCATATATTCTGCTCTACTGTAAGCTTTCTAAATACTGAAGCTTCTTGAGGCAAATATGAAATGCCAAGTCTTGAGCGCTTATACATAGGAAGAGTTGTAATACAGGTTTCATCTAAAAATACGTCACCTTTTGTTGGCTTATAAAAACCTACTATCATATAAAAAATTGTTGTCTTCCCTGCCCCATTTGGGCCTAAAAGTCCTACAACCTTCCCTCTTTCCATAGAAAAATCTACACCGCGTACAACTTCTTTTTTTCCAAAATTTTTATATAAACTGGCTACTCGTAACTCACTCAAGTTTTTTTCCTTTTTTAGTTAGTTTCAGCTTCTAGGGTAGGAGAATTTTCATCTTCACTTTCTTCGTCACTTGACTCTGTAACCGTACCCTTCACTTTTCCAATCAATGTTATTTCTTCTGTGTCCAGATTAAACACTACTTCATGGGCTTGAAATATATCATCACCTTGAGTAATTTTTGGGCTGCCACTGAGCTCTAAAACCTGCAAGCTTTTTCTGTATAACGCGAAAGCGGCTGTACACACAGACTCATCTTGCAAAATCTCAACATCTATTTGAATAAGAGCTATTTCTGTATTTTGATTGTATTCAACAAACTCGGCCTTAAGTGTAACATCATTTTCTGTGTCAATCATTGTAACACCGCCTTCAAGAATAGCTATTTCTTCTTCTCTATCATACCGTATTGAATCGCACTCAAAGGTAAAACCTGCCTCAGAATAGGTTCCAGAAATACTACCACTTGCAACAATATAACGGTAGTCTTCTCCATTCATTTCTATTTCATTTGCTCGAAGTTCTATGCTATCTGTTTTTACAAAGGCATTACCAGTCAATTTCGTATAATCGTTATTATCATTTACCGTTCCACTCATTGCGTTAGCAGAAAACGTTATCGTTTCGCTATAAGCGAGAGTAATAAGCCAACAATACAAACTTAACATCACAGTTAATTTTTTAATACGAAGAGCCTTTTTATTGCAATTACTGTTCTTTTCTTTAATTTTCAATTATACTCCCTGAGACTGGCCCCGTAAATGAATATGAGAAATCTAGCGCACTTGCAGAAAATCCCTCACCAGTAACATGCAGTTTTGTGCCACTTTCATCCAAATCGTTTGAAGGGTCCGAGCTAGCACCAACAGTGATAGAAACAGTCTCATTTTTTGCCCCTGAGAACAATTCTGTTAAACCATTCCACCTCAAATTCTCAGCATCTACTCTTGCATTATGCTCATAACTTGTAATTGATACATTCCCAAAAAATGCATACTCTTCTTTTGCAGTATCTGCAGAAAGAATATCACAATACCCAATAGCACTACTATTTTCATTTGAATCATATAACGTAAAACTTGGTCGGCTAGCGAATGTCAACCCATCTTCATTATATTGCTCAACTTGTTCAACACGCATCCTCATGCTTATAGAATTATTTTCTGTTCTAATAAAATCTGCATTAAAAAAAACAAACTCTGGGGATTCCGACGGGGCTGCACCTTGTTCAAAATAATCAAGAGAGCAGGAAGAACCAAACAAGACTGCAACAATAGACACAGTTTTCAATAACTGCTTTGTTTGAGCAAAGGCCATTTTTCTTGCCTTACTTTTTTTTTGAATATTCATAGGCGGCTCTTATAAAATCCACGAATAAAGGATGAGGGTTTTTAGGACACGATAAAAACTCTGGGTGATATTGAACCCCTATTCCCCATGGATGGTTTTTCCATTCAAAAGCTTCTACCTGCTCATCTTTCTTTGCACGAGCGCTAATTAGCAACCCTGTTTCAAGCAAATCTTCTGCATATTTTTTATCAAAAGAATACTTATTTCGATGCCTTTCGGTGACGTCAGTTTTACCGTAAATTTTATTAAGAGTAGAGCTTTTTTCTATTACGATGTCCTCATCGCCTAAGCGCATCACTCCAACTGGCACAAACCCTGTTTGCTCTTCTGGCAAGCTTATTACAGGATAGCTTGAGTTTTCTACAAATTCTGTAGAGTCTGCATCTTCCCAACCCAAAAGGCTCCTGCCAGCCTCTATAGCCATAAGTTGCATTCCCAAATCGATGCCAAAATATGGAACTCCCTTCTCACGAGCATATTTAACTGTTTTTAATAACCCTAAAAACCCTCTCTGTCCATAATTTCCAGGGATAATAATGGCATCCAAATCCTTAAAAAATGGCTTAACATCAGTGGAAACTTCAACCGCTTCTGCATCAATTTTTATTAAGTCTAGTTCAAGTGAGTGGGCTGCAACACAAGCATGAAACAGAGACTCCCTTGTTGATTTAAACCAATCATCAATATATTTTTTCTTGCAGAGCATCCCAATTCGGACCACCCCTTTGGGATTATTCAAATGGGCAATAAAATCATTCCAAGATTTTATGTCTGTTTTATGATCCTCAAATCCTAGCTTCTTAAGTATTGTCTCAGAAAAGCCTTGTTTATATAGCTCTCTAGGCAGTTCATAAATTGTTTTTTTTACATCTCCAGATGTAAATACACTGTTTTTCTCAACATTGCAAAACAAGGCTATTTTTCTTTTTAAATCTTCATCTAAAAGTTTTTCTGTCCTACATAAAAGCATGTCAGGCTGTATTCCCAATTCTTGCATTTTTTTAACGGAATGCTGAGTAGGTTTTGTTTTTAGCTCTCCACCTGTAATAGCAGGAATAAGGGTTATGTGAATAGACAATGCATTTTTTTTGCCAAGTTCGCGTACTAGTTGTCGCGTAGCTTCTAAAAAAGGAATAGACTCTATGTCCCCAACTGTTCCACCAATTTCAACTATTACAACATCTGCTTGCGTTTGTGAAGCAACAAGATATATTCGCCTTTTTATTTCATCAGTAATATGTGGAATTACTTGAACTGTACGCCCATTGTATCTACCTGCTCGTTCATTTTTAATAACCGCTTCATAAATTTGACCCGTTGTAACAGAATTTTGTGCCGTAATGGCCACATCAGTAAACCTTTCATAGTTTCCTAAATTTAAATCTGTTTCGGCACCGTCAGCGGTAACGTATACTTCTCCATGTTGATAAGGGCTCATATTTCCAGCATCGACGTTTATGTAAGGGTCACATTTCATCATTGCAATTTTTAAACCGCTACATTCTAATAGACTGCCTATACTAGAGGCTGCAACGCCTTTTCCAAGACTGGAGCATACACCACCAGTTACCAAAATAAATTTACTCATACTATGATTTTCACATCTCTTGCCTTTTTTGTCAATAGTATAAAACTAAGTGTTTACTTTTTTTTTATTTTCATTTATAATTACTTATGGACTTTCAACTCACAGACGCCGATTTTGATTTGTTTAGTAAACTCATTTACAAAGAAAGTGGTATTACCTTTTCGGATGTAAATCGTACTATTCTTGAAGGGCGGCTAAGAACCTGCTTAAAGGAAAAAAGTCTTGAAACTCTTCAAGATTATTACAAACTTGTCACTTCAAATGCAGAAGAGATGAAGTACATGCTTGATTCTGTAACAACTAATTTAACGAGGTTTTTTCGTAATCAACCACACTTTGATACCTTGATTAATTACGTAATACCTAAAATTCTTGAAAAAAAGAAAAGCAAAGGTCAAAATGTTGTTCGTGTATGGAGTGCAGGGTGCTCTACAGGTGAAGAACCCTATACTATTGCAATGGTTTTAAAAGAAATATTGCCTCCAAACTACACATTTCAAATATTGGCTTCAGATATTTCTCTTAAATCAATTTTGACCGCAAAACAAGGATTTTATCCAACCCAAAAATGTGATGGGATTCCTCCTAATTATTTAGCAAAATATTTTACTCAAACTGAGGGCGGTTATCAAATAAATGAAAGCTTAAAAAGCACCATTAAGTTTGACTACCATAATTTAAAACACAACTCTAGCGCAACTGATAATGATATTGTTTTTTGTAGAAATGTGCTTATATACTTTGATGTCCCAGCACAAACAGCAACCGTAAAGTGCTTCTATGACTCTATGGATAATGACTCATTTTTATTTATTGGTCACTCTGAATCTCTTTTTGGAATGGATACGAAGTTTGAATTTCTCAAAACTGATTGGGCCTGTATTTATCATAAAAGCTAGAAATAACTTAACCACAGGCTAACAGAGAGGATTTTTTAATGTCTAATATACGTGTTCTAATTGTTGATGATTCAAAACTAATGCGAGAGCTCTTTTCAAAACTGATACTTAACTTAATGACAAATGTTGAAGTAGATACAGCTGAAAATGGCCACGTTGCACTTGAGATGATTGGAAAAAGTGATTATCACATAATCACACTAGACTTAAACATGCCTATCATGAATGGTTTAGAGTTCATGAAAGAACGCAAAAAACGTGACATTCAAATACCAACTATTATCTTCTCTAGTATCGCTCACTCTGGAGCTACATGGACAATGGAGTGTTTAGAGTTAGGGGCATGTGAGTTTTTGCTTAAACCAAATGGAGCTACAGGCATAAATGACCTTGCAGAAGACCTTGTACGCCTAATACAATCATACGGTGGAACATATGCAAACCGAAGAATTAAAACTCCATCCCTCTTTTCAAGTGCGTCGGGGACTCAAGTAAATAAATCTGAGGTAAAGCCACTAGCACCAAAACCTCTAAGTTCTATCACACCGGCTAAAATAGAGCCTATAAAAAAAGAAGGAAAAGTCGATATTATTGTAATAGGCATTTCCACAGGGGGGCCAAATGCCCTTAGAGAAGTATTTCGCGACATTAATCCAAATTTACAACAACCAATTGTAGTTGTTCAGCATATGCCAGAAGGTTTTACTTACGAATTTGCGCTAAGCCTTAATAATGTATGCCCTCTTGAAGTTAAAGAAGCTCAAGAAGGTGATATATTAAAACCTGGGAGAATATTCATAGCCCCTGGAAATAAACATGTAACAGTAGAAAAAAAGGCTTTAGCTGCTATTATTCACCTTAATGATGAGCCACCTTGTAATGGGCATAGGCCATCTGCGGATGTACTCTTCAAATCTGTTGCAAAAGAATATGGGAATAATGCCCTGGGGGTCATTATGACAGGAATGGGGAGAGATGGCGCAAAAGAACTAGCAGAGATGAGGCGCCAAGGAGCTAGAACACTCGGGCAAGATGAAGAAAGTTCAATTGTGTATGGAATGCCAAGGGTGGCCTTTGAAATGGGTGGAGTTCAAGAACAAGTGCCTCTTGATGACATGGCAGCAAAAATTTCAATGGTTTGTAAACAATAAGAACAATCACTAATTCATTTCACTGTACAAAACATATATAGTATTATATAATACACATAATGATACATAAAATAAAAAATCAAATTCCAAATATACATGAGTCTTGCTTTATAGCGTGGAATGCAGAAGTTGCTGGAAACGTTGAAATTGAACAAAATGTTTCAGTATGGTTTTCTGCAACAATCAGGGCAGATATTGCTCCAATAAAAATTGGCGCAAATACAAATATTCAAGATAATTCTGTCATTCACATAGATACTGATGTCCCTTGCATAATTGGAAAAAATGTAACAATAGGGCATGGTGCCATTCTCCATTCAAGCACCGTAAAGGAAGGCTCTACCATTGGGATGGGCGCAATTCTTCTAAGTAACGTTGTAATTGGGAAGAATTGCATAGTTGGGGCAGGATCTCTCGTTACCCAAGGAAAGGTCTTTCCAGATAATTCACTTATAGTAGGAAGCCCAGCAAAAGTTCTTCGCACTCTTACAAAAGAAGAAATCGAGCTATCACATAAAAGAACAGCTAGTTATGTTGCAAGAGCCCAATCTGCAAAAAAAGATTATGTCGAGATAGAGCCACAAAATGAACATTAATAAGAGATTACGTTTTCACATTGAGAAAAATATAAAGAGACTTTCAATAGTAGCAGGCGTTTTACTCGCATTGGGTATTTTTATTCTCATTACACAAAATATAATGTTGTCATGGTTTATGGACAGAGAGGCCCTTACAGTAATTGCCAGAAGTTACTCAACATCTTTTAAAATGGCTTACACACCATTTACCCACTTAGCAAAAGCTGAGCAAATTCTCTCTAGTACATTGGAGTCCTCCACTAACGAGCAAATTGTATTGAATATTTTTAAGGATTCCCATTACTTCACAGATGTTGCATTTATTGATGACATTCAAGAAGAGAGCCCTCTAAAAGAGGGAGAAGTTATATGGCGAGGAATTGAGCTTGTAAATAATGAACCCCAATTACTTTTGTACTATAAAGTCAATAGCAGTGTAACACCTCAGTTATTGAGCTTACAACTCCCTCTAAGTGGCGTAAATGTGGAAAACCCAAACATTGAAGGGTATTCCATTATTCGAGATGACAAAGGAAACATCGTAACAGCAGTACTTAATGAATCGCAATGGCACACATACAACACAGATATGCAGGAAAAAAACTATGCTGAATCAATTCAGATAAATCCTGTTATGCCCAGAAATTTTCTTGAAAATCCACTTAGAAGAAATATTGAAAACGAAGAATATGGATTTACGAGCATAGAATTTGATCTTGATGGCACACAATACACTATAGATTTTTTTATCAATGAAAATTCAATAAACGGAAACGGCCAGCTCATTCTCGCAAGCTTAATAATCGTGTTTAGTTTTTTTGGATTTGTTTTATTTATTGTAATAATTTTTGGAAGGCCTGAAAAACTTCGCATTACCGATGAAGAAAAAATCAAAAAAATTCTTTTACAAGGCGAAAGTGAAAATACAGAGTTTAAGTCTAGCCTCCGCTGGGATTATAAAAATACTTGTGTTAATAAAGATTTAGAAAAAGTTATCATTAAGTCAATTGCGGCTTTTTCAAATGCAAAGGGTGGAAAGATATTAATTGGAGTGCAAGATGATGGAAGCTTACTTGGACTTGACAATGATTATAGCACGCTCAAAAATCAAAATGCTGATTTTTTTGAACTACATCTTAGAAACATTGTAGATAAAGAATTCGGACAAGATTTTTGTGCAAGTCAAATACAATGCTCCTTTTATTCAATTAAAAATCCTGAAGGCAGTATTAAAGAGATTGCTATAATTACAATAAAAGCAAGTGACGAACCTGTTTATCTTAACCTTGAAAATAAAGGTGAAGTATTTTATGTGCGGTCGGGAAATTCATCACGAAAAATAGAAAATTTAAGCGATCTTATGCGCTATGTAAAGAAGAGGTTCTAATGAACTTTATTGCCATTGACTTTGAAACAGCAAATTTTGATAAAAACAGTGCCTGTTCCGTTGGGCTCATACGCTATGTTAATGGGCAAATAGTTGATGAACTCTACACACTCATAAGGCCACCCACGAATTATTTTGTTCCTCGCTTTATTGAAATACATGGAATAACTCCCCTAATGACACAGAACGAAGAAAGCTTTGAAGCAGTGTGGCAGGAAAAGTTATTCCCTTTTCTTATTAATGAGCCAGAACCAGATAATGTGAGCCCCTTTGTTGCGCATAATGCAGGCTTTGACATGAGCGTTTTAAAAGGATGCTTACATCATTTTAACTTAGACATTCCAAAACGAAAGAGTATTTGTACGGTACAGGTAGCTCGCCGTGTATGGAGACACCTCCCAAAACACAGCTTGCCCTTTTTAGCCGAATATTTTAACATTACGTATGAGGCTCACAATGCCCTTGCAGATGCACACACTTGTGCTAAGCTATTTATGATGGCAGCAAATGAAAATAAAGCTACAAGCACCCAAGAATTTCTAAAAAAACTAAAACTTTTTGCAAAACCTTTAGTGCAATAATTTCCAAAAAACCTTATAAGTATGGTATAATATATATACATATTTATGGAGGCAGAATTATGAAGAAATTAAACATTCTATGGACAAACGACAACATAGATACGGCACATAAAATGGTTTTTATGTATGCTACGAATTCAATGCTAAAAAGCTGGTGGGATGAATTAGACTTGATAATTTGGGGAGCTACCGCAAAATTAGCTGCAGAAGATAAGAGTATCCAAGAAGCAATTAAAACGGCACAGGATGCGGGTGTAAAAGTATTTGCCTGCATTGCATGCGCGAACCTCTTTGGGGTGACAGAAAAACTAGAGAGTCTCGGCATAGAAGTAAAACCGATGGGGCTACCACTAACTGAAATTTTACAAAATGATGAAAAGTTGATTACAATATAGGTATTTTCGTTAGTACGCACAGAGCATAGGGTTTGCATATAGCAAACCCTATGCTACTTAACCCTTTTTCTTATAGATAATATTACAAATCCCATGCTCGTTAATTTTTTGGTTCAGGGAGTTTTCATGCACGTCAATTTTCAACAAACGGCTCAAAAGTTTCATTTTTATAATAGCGAACGAAATCCTCTGGGCTAATATTAATTATTGAATTAAAAACCTTTTTAAAATAAGAGACATCAAAAAAGCCAACAGCGGTTGCAATTTCTTCAAGAGTATGATTTGACTTTAACAGCAAGCTCTCACTCGCCTCAATTCGCATTCTATTTAAGTAATTATTAAAGCTCATTTTGTGCACTTTTTGTACTGTTAAAGAAATATTTTTTGCAGAAACCGAGATATCCTTTGCCATTTTTGGAACAGTAATTTTTTGTGTATAGTGTTCTCTTAAGTAGGAATCAATTTTATACATAAGAGAATTGTTGTTTGACGATTCATTTTGATTGTCTGCCATATATGTTTTTGCAATGCTTCCTAAACATTCAGACAATAATTCTAAAAACACTAGAATGGAAGAAATATCTGTTGCTGTTGGTTTCATAAAATCTGCATACAGAGCCTTTGCATGTTTTTGATCTTGAACAGAGAGATTCTTAAATGTCCGAATAAATAATTGTTGTGCCTTTTCGCTGTTAGGAGAAATATGAGAAATGTTAATTGAGCCAATCACAGTACTGTTATTTAATATAGGTACAACTAATTCTCCTACTCCTGCATGGCAATACCCAATAAAAGGCTCTTTTTCCTTGCATTTTTTGTAAAGTATTTTTTTTTGATTCATGCACTTCAAGTAGCCATTTGGAATGTTTTTCACAAAAAGACAATAGGGGTTAGTGTGAGCAAGGTAGGGTCTAAGTATAGAATCAAGATGCTCATTAGCTGGAACAAAGCCACAATAGTCCTTTATTGTAACATCCAGCATATAGGTATTTTTTATTACACTAATTACTTTAAGTATGCTTTCATATTGTTTCATGTATACCTCTTATCGAAACTTTTTTCTAAATTCTGTTGGAGTGATTGAAAGAAATTGATGAAACACCTTGCAATAATACGAAGAATCATCAAAACCAACTGTTGTTGCAATATCCAAAACTGTTTTATCTGTAGTTAAAAGGTAATTTTTCGAAATCTCTATCCTCATTTTGTTTACATACGTATTAAAGCTCATACCCAAAATTTTATTGAAGTTTCTTGATATATATGAGGTTGAATAGTTACAAAAATTTGCAATGTCTTCTAGTTTTATTTGCTCAGATATATGGTCTTTGATGTACTGAATTACCGTTTCAAATAGCACATCAGTTTTTTTTGATTGGAATTTTTTTCCTACTGACGCTATATCTATAACTATATAACACGGATTTGTCTCTCCCAAAAAATTAGCAATTAGTTCGAGTGTTAATAAAATTGATTGAATGTCACACTCTTTTGGGTTGGGGACTTCTTGAACAAGATGCATCATTTTACTAATGTCTAAATCTGGAAAACCTGAGTTAATATTGAATATCCTTTTCTTTAAGTCCGTATTGACGTGCACATAGCACCCTAGCGTAAAGGCACCTAAAACGTTATCTTGCTGTATAATAGGAATTACATATTCAGATACACCTGCATGGCAAGAACCATAGAAGGGTTCTTTTTTTTCCAAACATTTTTTCATCATTTTTGGAATCATTGACAAACACTGCAAATAGCATGATGAGTTTTTCTTTATATAGGTGCAATAATCATGCTTGTGAGACATAAAAGGTTCTAATGCTTTGTGAAGTTCCTTATCAACGGGAACAAAACCTGAAAAATCCTTAACACATACATAGAGATTATATGTTCTTTCAAGGTGAGAAAAGTATTGTGTTATTTTTTCGTATTGCATTATAACAACCTCAAGGGATTCTTTCCTTTATGCCAAAAAAAGTATATCACAAAAATATAAAAAATCAAGCATTTTTTTTCAAAAAGAGCAAAATATTACAATAAATATGCAAAATATTTCATTGCGCGATACTTCATTCACCCTTATACTGATAAAACATTTTGAAAGTCAAGGAAAATATGAAACAAATAAATACAGATATTGTTGTTGCTGGAGGAGGCCTCGCAGGAGTTTGCGCGGCCCTTGCAGCGGCAAGGAATGGTTCCCACGTTGCCCTCATTACTAACCGTCCGACATTAGGAGGAAACTCCTCAAGCGAAATACGCGTTTGGACAAGAGGTGCTGCAGGTGCTGGCAATATATTCGGTGAAGAAATGGGAATTCTTGGGGAGCTAAAGCTCTATAATGAGTACCTAAACCCAAAGGGAAACCCTGTTCTTTGGGATGAAGTAATACTTGATACTGTTTTATCCGAGAAAAATATTTCATTGTTTTTAAACTGCTTAATATATGATGTTTCTATAGAAAAGGAAGAAATACAGCGTATAACTACCCGTGAAATAACCACAGAAAATGAATACGAGTTTTCAGCAAGTATATTCCTTGATGCAACAGGGGACGGGTTTCTTGGATTTACAGCTGGTATACCTTTTATAATGGGCAAAGAAGATAAGTACATGTATGGCGAAGAAAACGCAGGGGAGCAATTTATAAAAGAAACACAGGGGAACACACTGCTCTTTTTTACAAAAAAAGCATCTACAAAAGTTCCATTTATTGCGCCAAAATATGCTTACCCCTTAGAATATATTGAAAGACTTTTAAATAATGGTGGACGAGTTGTAAGCGAAACAACAAACGGCTGTGATTTATGGTGGGCCGAATTTGGTGGTCAAAAAAACACCATCACCGATTACCAAGAAATTACCATGGAAAATAAACGACTAACTATGGGTATTTTTAACTACATAAAAAATAGCGGAAAGTTTGATGCAGATTATCTCGTACTTGAATGGGTTGGAAACCTTCCTGGAAAAAGAGAATCTAGAAGATTTATTACAGAATATGTAGTAAATGCAAATGATGTGCTCACTGGAAAAAAATATGAGGATACAGGTTTTTACGGCGGATGGTATATGGATTTTCACCCATCCGAAGGCATTTACAGTAAACAGTCTTTCTGTGAGCAAGTTCCAGTAAATCTTTATGAAATGCCGCTTTCATGTTTATACAATAAGAAAATCAAAAACCTCTTATTTGCAGGAAGAAATATAGGAACGAGCCATTCAGCCTTTGCAAGTTCTAGAATTATGAACACTTGCGCCCTTTCAGGTCAAGCAGCCGGAACTTTGGCAAGTATTCTCTTAAAAGACTATAAAACCAATAATGACATAACAAAAAATGTAATCGAAAAAACTCAAAATATTTTACGCAATAGTGACATGTTTTTATTATCAAAGGCAAAGGACGAAAGTGAAAGCCTTTCAAGAAAAGCTCTAGTTCGTTCTGCACAAACTCTTACAAAGGCGTTTCTCATTGAGGATGGAATATTACCTTGTACAAAAGATACTTACGTAGCCCTTAGCTCAAGCCTCGCTAAAGATTCTAGCATATTTATAACATCTACAAAAAAAACGCAAATTTCAGCGAGCAGTTATGAGACAGATGTTCCTCACAGACTTATATTTAATAATTGCATCAAAACGATAGAAATAGACATAGAGGAAGGGGTTAATGTGATACCTCTTAGTGATTTTATTCTTGATTCAACCCAAGGTTATCTTACAGTTGTATTTGAAAAAAGTGACCATTTAGGAATTAAAAAGTCCAAAGATGGAGTGGTTGGCGTTGTCCTTGGGTACAAAAAAGATGTTTCAATGTACAGCCCGCTTCTAAAGACAGCCTCGCTTGAAAAAGAATACGGAGTGCACAACCTCATTAACGGCTATAATCGCCCATACAAGCAAAGCAATGCTTGGGTATCTCAGAATCTTCCAGCCACTGTTGAATTTGATTTTATGGGCAAAAAGTCTATATCTAATCTTTCTATGGTATTTAATCCAAATCTTTCTGTTGACCTACTGAGCTCAAGAGTTGAAAATGTATCTCCACACCACCTTATAGATTTTAGAAATGGCATTTGCCCTCAATTAATAAAATCATTTGACGTGTACGCAATTAATAATGGTAAAAAAGAGCTTATAAAAACTGAAGATAATAATTACCAGAGAATGGTAAACATTGAGCTAGATCATATTGAAGCAGAGAAAATTTGTATTGATTTCAAAGAAACCTACGGTGAAGATCACGCAGAGGTTTTTGAAATAAAAATTTGGTAAACTTTTAAAAGGAGTAACATTATGAAAATGAAAAAATTGGTATCAATCGCAGTAATTGCAATGGTTTCAATGGCAATGGTATTTGCAGGCGGAAGCCCAGAAGTAAATGGTCTCGTATGGTCAAACTGGTCTGGTGCGGAAGAAGGTTCTAAAGAAGCATTTGAAATGATGATTTCTACATGGAACGAAGATGCTGGTGAAGAAGGCCAAGTAACACAAATTAACTGGCCATGGGGAGACACAACTACTCAAGCTCTTTTACGAGCTCAAGGTTCGGAACAATATGATGTAGTTCAATTAGACATCCGTATGCTTCCTGTATTAGCAGAAGCAGGGGTCCTCGCTAATTTAGAAGACCTCTTTGGAAGTTCATTTTTTAATCAGTTTCCAGCAGGTTCAGTATCCGTAGGTCAATTTGATGGCGTTCAATATGCTGTTCCATGGACAATTGCACCTATCGGAATGATTTCAAATCCAAAAATTTTAGCTGAATCAGGCGTAAATTTTGAAATTGAAACAATAGCAGATTTTGAAAGAGCATGTGAAATGGTTCTTAACAATCACCCACAAAATACTGACTCTAACCAAGGTAACGACATTATTCCTTATGCTGCCATGACCAAAGATGCAGGAACTGTAGCTCCTGACTTTATGGCATGGATTTGGACATTTGGTGGAAGCGTTTTTGCTAACGGAACTCCTAATATGACTGATGCAAACACAATCAAAGCACTTGAATGGTTTAAATCAATGTACGATGCAGGGTATATCCAAGAAGCAATGGGACGTGGAGACGCTAGAACTCTATACAAAGAAGGTAGAGTTGCTTTCTATGATGATGCTCTTTTAGCAAAAGGTGCAATTACAAATGAAGCATTCGGTGACATTGAAGTATATGCAAAACCAATTGCCCGCCCTGTTGTTAAAGCAGGTGACTCACCAAAAGCAGTTAGCTGGGGACACGTTTTAGCAGTTATCGATAGATCTAACAATAAAGAAATGGCAAAAGAATTCATTGAACACATAATTTCAGAAGAAGTTGCTCTTTCATACTTTGACACAAACGGAATGCTTCCATCAAAATCTGACCTACTTGCAAAACCTGTAGTTGCAAACGACTATTGGTCAGCTTCATGGGAACCAATCCTAGACGGAGGTCGATTAGCTGAAAGTGCAGGAAGAAAAGAAGCTGCATACAACCAAGCAATTTCTGATAACATTCAAGCAATTCTTTCAGGATCAAAAACTGTTAGCAAAGCAGCACAAGACATAAATGCTGTATTAGCTGAATAAGTTTTAAATAACATCGAATTATTGGCAAGGGTAACTCCTTGCCAAATTTCAAGGAATAAAGCATGGCAATAGCAGGGCAAAAAAATAGAGCCTTAGTAGGCTGGATATTGGTTATACCAGCATTATTAGTATTTTTACTTATGATAGCCTACCCCTTTTTAAACTCAATTTGGCTAAGTTTTACCGACAAAAACTTAATTTTTCCAAACGAACAATTTGTCGGCCTTTCAAATTATATAAAACTTTTTACAGATCCATATTTGTGGAAATTAATTAGAACAACTCTCACATTTGTAGTTTTGGCTACATTGTGCCCTTTTATATTAGGTTTTGGATGGGCTCTCGTAATGAACCAAAAATTTAAAGGTTCAGAATTTATGAGAGGCCTTACACTTGTAAACTGGATTATTCCAGGTATTGCTATAGCATTTTTATGGAGCTGGGTCTTTAACGGAGACTATGGAATACTAAACGCAATACTTATTCGTCTTGGAATTTTAGAAGAAAACATCGTGTGGCTCGGAAGGACGTCTACTGCAATGGGAACAGTGATTACAGCAAGAACATGGCAAATGTTTCCGTGGTATATGTCGTTCATTCTTGGCGGCCTCCAAGGCGTATCAAAAGAACAACTGGAAGCTGCAAGAATTGATGGCGCAAGTAATATTCAATGCTTTTTCCATGTAATTATACCAACAATACTACCTACAGTAAGCTTAATACTTATTCTAGGTACAATTGGAAACTTTCAACATTTTGACCTCATTAACGTAATGACCGCTGGTGGACCTGAAGGCTCCACTGCAACATTCGCAACCGAAGTTTATAGACAAGCATTTAAAACATACGAAGTTGGATGTGCTGCAAGCCTCGGTGTAGTATGGGCAATCCTTTTAGCTGGATTCAGCATAATATACTTACGAAGAATTCGGGAGGATTAATCGAAATGTTTCAAAATACAAAAAGCTTTAAAATACTGTTTTGGTCTCTTATGATCCTAATTGGTATATTCGCATTCTTTCCTCAGCTATGGTTGGTGTCAACCGCTCTAAAACCAGAAAGCGAAATGTATCATCTAAGCTTTTTCAAAAACTTTGATCTATCAAACTTTATAAGGGTGCTTCAAAATAGTTCATTTCTTAACTATGTAAAAAATGGTCTGATCGTTGCAATTGCATCAAGTGCACTTTCAACATTTATCTCTGCCCTCGCAGGGTATAGTTTTAGTAAGTATCGCTATAAAGGACGAAAGGGCGTAATGGGTGCTATCATGGTATCTCAAGCATTCCCCCAAGGATTACTACTACTTTCAATTTACCCAATGATGCAAAGCCTCGGAATGATTAACAACCACGGCTCAATTATTTTGGCATACATAGCCCTTACGCTCCCCGTTGGTACATGGACACTTAAAACATACTTTGACCAAATTCCAAACGCACTCCTGGAGTCAGCAATTATCGACGGCGCGGGGGACTTTAAGACAATGTTCCAAATTATCTTCCCTCTCGCAATTCCTGGAATGATGACTATTGCAATTTACTCATTCGTGTGGGCATGGAACGACCTACTTTACGCTCTCACACTCATATCAGACACGGCAAACCGCACGATTGTATCTGGTATGGTATTTACGT
>CAYJFX010000004.1:0-39978 GCA_964369735.1 uncultured Treponemataceae bacterium | reverse complement strand
TAAGAGCATCTCCTGTTAAGTTTTGCCCTTTAAAATCTACAAAATGTATTTCGCCAATAGTAACTGGCAAAATTTGAATGGCTGGAAACTTTGGTGCTTCAGGTGTTTCCGGTTGTGGACATCCCACAAAAAATAATGCACTTACTATAAGTATAATGCCCAAAAATTTTAGTCTCATATGATCCTCCATCATAATAGAGTAATACATTGACCCCCAGAGTTTCTACAAAACTCATAAAAGCAATTTATATAAATGTTGCTATTTTATCATAAACGAAATTTTCGCGCATGTGCCAAATGGCTCATTTTTTGGTTTTTTTTAAGAAATTTGATGATTTTTAGTGCTAGTACAGTTTTTTTCTGTCTATTTTCCCTTTGTTATACACAAAAAAAGAAACAGCTGGTAAAAAGTACTACCATTGCAAACATTGGTGAGAAAAAAAATGCCTGTGTGGTATGGATTATCTAAAGAATACCAAGCCTATAATTGCAAGTGGAATTAAGTAGTATGCAAAGTATTCAAGTTTACCTTTTTTGATAAGCTTCATTAAAAAGGATAGCGCAAAAAAGCCTGAGATAAATGCTGCTATGCAACCTATAAAAACTGGTAAAAAACCTATTGTCGATGCTACTCCTTCCAAGTCTCTAAGCTCTAATAAAAAAGCTCCAAGGATGGCAGGAATCGAAAGCAAAAATGAAAATTCGCCTGCGACATTTCTGTTTACCCCAAAAATAATTCCACCAGAAATTGTTATGCCAGAGCGTGAGATGCCAGGAAAAACACCTATGCCTTGCACAAAGCCTATTACAAGGCCCTGTATTGGTGTAACATAATTTAACTGTCTTTCATCTTTATTTATATTTGGTGCAAGTCTACTCGAAAGAATTAAAACAATTGCCGTAGCCAAAAAGCCACAGTAGACAAACACTATAGGTAAATCTGGCAAAATGGTACTAATTCCTAAGCCCATTATTCCCGTTACGATAGTAGCAAAAATCAGAGCTAGTATTGTTTGTCGCTTTGCTTTTTCTTCTAAAATTGAATTTGCTTGGGAGTATAACCCCTTTGACTCTGGGCTATTTTGAATTGGCTTGTTAAATACCCAGCGGTATAAAACTAAAATCAGCCCAAGAATTTGTTTTCGAAAAAATAGTATTACTGCGAGCAATGTTGCAAGATGCAAAAACACATTGTATAACGTAGGTATATCTTGCAATCCAAAAAGTTTTTGAGCGACCACTAAATGCCCTGAACTTGATACGGGCAAAAACTCTGTAAGGCCCTGTAACAAGCCTAAGATAATTGCTTCAATTACTGTCATTTAGTCTCCTAATCGTTCTAATTCATCTTGCAAAGTTCTCCAAGCCAAAACAGCGCATTTTACACGCGCAGGCATTTTAGAAATACCTGACAAGGCTTGTACATCCTCGAGCCTATCGAGCTCATCTTCTGAAAGCTCTTTTCCCGTAATCATATGAATAAAAATTTCAACAATTTCTTTTGCTTCTTGAATTGTTTTACCTTTAACGAGGTCTATCATCATTGTCACTGAGGCTTGTGAAATAGCGCATCCAACACCTTCAAATCCAATATCATCTAAAATACCTTCATGGATGCGCACACAAAGTGTAATATCATCGCCGCATGTAGGGTTATTTCCTCTTTTACAAAAAGTAGCGGGATTTATGGGTCTTCTATGCCTTTGAGAGCGGCTGTTTTCGGTAATTAACTGTGTATATATTGTGTCTAGGTTCATAGCCCCATTACTCCTCTTATTTTTGGAAGGCTTTCTAAAAAGCAATCAACATCGGCTTCTACATTATAGATACCTAGGCTTGCCCTACAACAAGAATTTATTTGCAAATGATCCATAAGAGGCTGTGCACAGTGATGCCCTGCTCTAACAGCAATTCCATCCATATCTAAAATACTTGCTGTATCATGTGGATGAACATCTTTTACATTAAATGCAATAACACCTGTTTTATATTCTGCTCGTGTATCGCCGTATATGTCTATAAAATCTAGGGCTGCCATACCTGTTAATAATCGAGTCATCAATTGCTTTTCATGTTCTACAATTTTTTCCCACCCAATGTTTTCAATATAATCAATTGCTGCAATAAGACCAGCCTCGCCTGCAATGTTTTGGGTTCCACCTTCAAATTTTTCAGGTAAACCTGCATATTCACTTCCAGATTCATGCACTCCTGCAATCATGTCCCCACCATATAAAAATGGGGGCATTTTTTCTAGTAAAGCTTCTTTACCATAGAGGGCGCCTATTCCCATAGGGCCATACATTTTATGGGCCGAAAAGGCAATAAAGTCTACATTCATAGCCTGCACATCTATTTTCATGTGTGGAATACTTTGAGCACAATCAAGAACTACAACAGCCCCTACAGCATGTGCCATTTCAGTTATTTTTTCAACAGGGGTTCTTACACCCAAAACATTTGAAACCTCTGCTACTGCCACAACTTTTGTTTTTGCTGAGAGTTTTTGTTCGTATTCATTTAAGTCAAAGTGTCCATTTGAATCAGGGTGCACGTAGTGAATAGTTGCTCCAGTAACTTGTGCAACGCGCTGCCATGTTACAAAGTTTGCATGATGCTCTGCTGCATACACTATGATTTCATCTCCTGGCTTTAAAAATGCCATTCCATAGCTATACGCAATTATATTTAAAGCTTCAGTTGCACCCTTTGTAAATATTATTTCTCTATCTTTTGATGCATTTATAAATGTTTTTACTTTTAATCGGGCGTTTTCATGTATTGTGGTAGCACGTGCAGAAAGCTCGTACACCCCCCTATGAGGATTAGCATTAGATGTTTCATAATACAATTTTACCGCTTCAATTACTGATATTGGTTTATGAGTAGTTGCCCCATTATCAAGGTATACGAGGCGCTTTCCATTTTCAGTTTCTAATAAGGTTGGAAAATCTTTAGATACCTTATTCATTCGTCATCATCCTTCTTTGGCAAACTGTCTCACTGCTTCTTGTAATGTTTCATCTTGAATTTTACTCACTACATTGTGAAGTTTTGCATCTACCAAAAGTTGTTTTGCCTGCTCAACGGTTAAGCCTCTCGAGCAAAGATAAAATAGCTGTTCATCATTAAAGCGTCCAATTGTTGCAGCATGCTCGCCTGCAACACTTTCTTCACCACACAAAATAAGGGGGCATGTTTTATTATGAACCGTTGGGCTCATTAATAATACATCGTCAATCTCTTTGCCGATAGATTTTACCGCACCCTTTCGAAAGTCAATGGTACCTCTATAAATCTTACTGCCATTGCCATCAAGAATCCCACCAAAATACATATTGCTTGTGGTATTTGTTCCTATGTGAACAACAACGTCATTTACATCTATACTATTATTATCTTTAACATTGTAGTATGTGTCAAGTGCAAAGTTGGAATTGTTTCCCTCCAAACAGGCACGAACAGCATTAATCCTATTTTCTGCTCCCAATAACACACGCACTACTTCAACATGAGCGCCTTCATCTGTTTCAATAACAAGTTGTGACCAATCGTTTACTGACTCATCAAAAAGCTGCGCTATGGTAATGTGAACCGTAGCATTTTTTTCCGCATGCACTTTTAAAAGACCAGCATAAAATGCTTTTGATTCTTTTTCAGAGCTTATCAGATGAAACAACTTTGCATCGCAGTTTTCTTCTACATTAATATGAACACTCTCAACTAATAAAGGAGTTTCCCTTGTAAGCCGTGCACGCATATGCAATGGTTCTTTTACGTCATTTCCAATGTTTATAGATATTTGTGCATTTTTATTTTGATATACATACTCTTCGAGTGCATCATCCCCACGATTCGCAAAGGCGAGTTCTTTAAACTCAACGCTTAAGGGTAGTGCAATTTGCAAATCAAATGCCTTTCGCTCTTGAAGGGTTGGAAAGGTTGGAACACGAGCTCCATTTACGCCGAGATGATTCCATGTTGGAACAGGAAGTGTATTTACCGTAGTCATTGTACTCATCTTATCCCCCTTACCCTATTGTTCCTTGCATCTCAAGGTGGATTAAGTTATTCATTTCAACTGCATACTCAAGTGGTAATTGCTTTGCAATAGGTTCTGCAAACCCTCCAACAACCATTGCTTTAGCATCTTCTTCTTTTATTCCGCGGCTCATCAAATAAAAAATAACTTCATCGCTAATTTGTCCTATTTTTGCTTCATGGCCTATGCTTACATCATCACAATGAATATTTAATACAGGTACTGTATCACTGCGTGACTTACTATCAAGCATAAGAGATTCACATGATGTTGATGATTTACTTTTTTTTGCCTTTGCACTTACGGTTACTTCACTTCTAAAAGTTGATGCACCGCCATCTCGTGAAATTGATTTTGCAAAAAGGTGAGAGGATGTATTCTCTGCATTATGAACAACCTTTACACCGGTATCCAAGTTTTGCCCATTACTTGCAAAGGTAATCCCAGTGTATTCCATGCGTGAGTTTTCACCTTGTAGTACGGTCATTGGATAAAGGTATGAGGTGTGTGACCCAAAAGAACCACTCACCCATTCCATTATACCGTCTTTTTTTATTAACGAGCGCTTGGTGTTTAAGTTATACATATTTTTAGACCAGTTTTCTATTGTTGAATAACGAAGACGAGCGCCTTCTTCAACAAAGAGTTCTACACAACCAGCATGTAAGTTTGTAACATTATGTTTTGGAGCTGAACATCCTTCAATAAAGTGAAGAGAGGCTCCCTTATCAACAATAATAAGTGTATGTTCAAATTGCCCCGCACCCGCAGCATTTAACCTAAAATATGATTGAAGAGGCACTTCTACATGTACTCCTGGTGGAACATATACAAAAGAGCCTCCCGACCACACGGCGCCATGTAAGGCTGCAAACTTATGGTCTGTAATAGGAACAAGCTTCATAAAATGCTCTTTAACTTTATCAGCATAAGGGCCATTAAGGGCGCTTTCCATATCGGTATATACAACGCCTTGCTCTTCAACTTCTTTTTGAACATTATGGTACACAACTTCAGAGTCGTACTGGGCTCCAACACCTGCAAGACTTGTTCGCTCTGCTTCAGGAATTCCGAGGCGCTCAAAGGTATTTTTTATTTCTGAAGGAACTTCTTCCCACGACTCTTTCATACTAGTGTCGGGGCGAACATAAGTTATAATGTTATCCATATTCAAACCATCTAAGGGAGCTCCCCAGTTTGGAAGAGGTGTGTCTAAATACTGTTTTAATGCTTTTAAGCGAAACTCGGTCATCCATTCAGGGTCATTTTTTTCTTTTGAAATTTTTCGTACCACTTCTTCGGTTAAACCTGAATCGAGTGCAAGAGCGGGCTTTGCATAGTCTATTACATCGTAAACACTGCGGTCTATATCATCTATGAAGGTTTTTTCAGTATTGTCACTCACCTTAGGCCTCACTTTGTGCTTGAGCAGAAAAACCTCGGGCTACAATTTCTAAACCTAAATCCTTGTTACCTGTTTGAATTATTTTGCCATCATCTAAAATATGCACAAAATCTACTGGGAGTTTTTCCAAGAGTTTTGCATTATGAGTAATTATTACAATGCTGTTTTCATTTGTTTGATATGCTTTAATGCCTTCTGAAACGTTTTGAATTGCATCAACATCTAGCCCAGAGTCTGTTTCGTCTAAGAGTGCTAGCTTTGGATTCAACATAAGCATTTGTAAAATTTCTGCTTTTTTCTTTTCACCACCAGAAAAGCCCACATTTAAATCACGATCTGCATAAGATTCGTCCATGTTAAGCACATCCATTTTTGCCTTTAACGCTTTTCTAAATGAAAAAACATTTTTCATTTCTCCCGTTACAGATCCTTGCGCTGAGCGAATAAAGTCTCCAAGCGTAATACCAGGTATTTCTACTGGAGTTTGAAATGATAAAAAGATACCCTTTCTCGCTCTTTCATCGGCTTTTGCTGTAGTAATATCTTCACCGTCAAATTCAATTTTTCCCTTTGTAATATCAAATACAGGATTACCAACTATGGCAGAAAACAAGGTCGATTTTCCTCTCCCATTGCGCCCCATAATTACGTGAACTTCACCAGCGTTTACTCTAAGATTTAAATTTTCTAATATTTTTTTATCGGCTATCCCAACACTAAGGTCAGTAATGCTCAATAATGGTTTACTCATATGTATATTCCTTTTGGTTTTAAACCATTTTTTTGTCTTATATAAATATACCATCATTATGAAATTCTTTCAATAAGATGGGTGATTTTGTTACTAAATAGCTAAGTAGGTCTTCGTTGCAAGGCCTTTTTAAGAGTCTGTATATTTACACTTCCATCATCATTCAGTATTCCACCTTCGCCATGCAGAGGACTGTCTGCAAAGTCTAAATCAAATGGGCGGCGCCCAACGTGCTCCACATAATGCGCATCAGAAGAGGTTGTTAGTGGATAACCTAGCGTATCTATGGCCTTGTGATGCTGCTTTCCATCAATCCAGTCAACACTAGTAGGTGGCAACCTCACCACTTCTAAAGCATCCCAATCGCCCTCTGGGACAAAGCCTAACTGGCTTGTTAAAGAAAAAGATGAGCGGTCGACATGTGCAGGGATTACAATACCACCGAGTTCATGCACTCTCTTTGCAAGGTCATCAATGCTATAATCACAGGATATTACTAAAAATTTTTCTACTTCTCCAATAATATCATCTTGCTCATCAACATACACTTGGTCACCTGTTTTTTCTGGATTATTCATAACAGGAGGGAGAAGTTCATAAATTTCACCACTAAATTGCAGCGCTATATCGAGGGAAGAAAACAAGGTCAATACATGTACTTCTTCCATGGTTTGTACTTCCATTCCAAAAAGAGCTGCAATTCCAGCTTCTTTGCAGTGGTGAGAAAAGGAAGGACAGTTTAATGCTGAATTATGATCGGTAAGTGCTGCAATTTGCACTCCCCTTTCTTTAAGAGCTTTTACAATAACAGAAGGAGACATAAAAAGATCTCCACAAGGAGAAAGGCAAGAATGTAAATGGAAATCAGCTTTCCAACAAGGCATAGAGTTTCCCTGATACAGTAAATTGGTTTTCTTTAGTTACAAACAATGCAACACCTTCCTCTTTAGCAGATTCTATCATATCTTCTGGAACAGGTCGATTATTACATAAGATAATAGCAGGAGAATCTTTTAGAGTTGCAACAGCCAATGTATTTTTATGTGCTTGAATGGTAATAATAACGCATTCATCTCCCCCATGCCCCATTACATCACTTAATAAATCGCCCGTGTATGCACTGCGTATGTCGACATCATTGTAATCGTCAAAAACTGCTTTTAAATTTAGCTTTGTCGCTATCTCGGAAAGTTTCATGGCATATCTCCTTAAGTACTTCAAAAAAAGAATATTTTATTCTTCTGCACCTTTTAAATTGAATGTTGCATGTACCGTGGTTCCTTTTCCCATTTCTGATTCAATAGAAAAATCGTCTGATACGCGCTTTGTGTTTGGGATACCCATTCCTGCACCAAAACCAAGAGAACGCACTCTTTCTGTTGCCGTTGAAAATCCCTCTGTTAAGGCTTTTTCAATATCAGGAATTCCAGGCCCCACATCCATTGCTTCTATTACGAGCTTATCACCAGTAATATAATAGCGCATGATACCACCTTCGGAGTGAACAACCTGATTTATTTCAAGCTCGTAGCTTGCAATTCCTGCGCGTCGTGCAATTGCAGGGTCTACATTCATTGAACGCAGTGTTTTTTTTATTTCAGTTGATGCAAGTCCCGCAGTTTCAAAATTAAATGGCTCAGTTTTAAATTCCATTACACGATGGGGCTCTTGCTTCAAGGCCTCTTGCGTTTCTTTTTCAAGCCTTTCAACCTCTGAGTTCATGGCAACCAAAAGGGCTGCAATAACATCACTCGTTGTAACAATTCCAACAAGTTTATTTTTGCTGTTTAGTACTGGAAATCGTCCAAACTTGTATTTGTTAAAATAGGTGACTGCAAAAGAGATAGGCATGTTTTCTTGCAATACGATGGTGTTTCGCGTCATGTGATTTTCACATGGCTCATCAATGGTTCCCTTATCAAAGGCATTAACAATATCATCCATAGAGATAATACCTGCAAGCTTTTTATACAGCATTACAGGAACACCTGTTACACGCTTTTCTTTCATTAATAGCTGGGCTTCTCGCATTGTCATGCTTGGTGGGATAGTAATGACATCTTTTTCCATTACATCTTTGAGTTTTAATTTAAATAATAATTCAATAACCGCTTCGGGTGAAGATTCGGTATTTAAAGGTATCGCTTGTGGCATAACAATAGTATACTAAAAAAATAAAATAGTTTAAAGTATAAAAAAAGCTTACTAGAAAAATATACACACAATATTTTTTAAGAGGTATATTTTTTGTTATTCTAGCAGCTCTTCTAATAGAAAAACTGCTCGTACAACTTACAATACAAATTTTTCTAAAAACTTTGCAACACCATCTTCATCGTTAGAAAACTCGGTGTTGTAAACAGCAATATTTTTTATATGGTCGAGCCCGTTTATCATTGCAACGCTTTTTCCTGTGAGATTCATCATAGATTCATCATTCATGCTGTCACCAAAAGCCATTACCTTTTCTATAGGAATATTAAGCTTATTTGCTAACCACACAAGAGCCTCTCCTTTTCCTGCATCTTTTGGTAACACCTCTAAAAAAAATGGCTTACTAGTGAATATTACACTTTTATCCCCTATTTCACTTTTTAGCCTTGCTTCTAATTCCTTTAGCACATCAGGGGCGCCTGGAATCACGATTTTAGGGAAGCCTTTTTTTAAGAGTTCCTTATAGTCAGGAACTAATTCTTTTTTTAATCCACTAAGTTGAACATCCCTGTCACTCCACTCAGTGTGTTTACTTGCATAAATACCATTTGAATCATATACATGCATAGCAAGACCATACTCTTCGACGGCATTATGCACATGAGATGCAATATCATAGTCTAATTGGTGTGAATATATAGATGTGCGAGTGTGTAAGTCAAGTATATTTGTTCCGTTTTGTGTAACCATATATCGGCCATATTCACTTCCCGCAATATCCATTTGCCGCACATAGGGAAGCATTGCATTATCACTGCGCCCAGAGCAAAGCATGACGTACACGCTTCTTTTAATAAGTTCTTGTATAATTGATACTGTAAAATCTGAAATTGTTACATCATGCTTTAATAATGTGTCATCTAGATCAAGTGCTACTATCTGCACGTCTTGCTTTGATTGTGGAAGTTTTTTCATGATTGCAGTGTAACACAAAAATGCTACTTCACGCAAGTGCACTTATTTTTTACTAAAAATTTAGAAGTTAAAAAATAGTTGTTTTTTCTACAAAAAAGATATATACTAATTCTAGGTAGATTTTGGATATGTGATGTATTATCATATATGATTATTTTAGATACTTATGAGGTTCTTTATGAAACATTCAAAAAAAATTTTACTCTTGCTTTGTGTGGCTTTTATAGCCCTACCGTCCTTTACACAGGTAGTAGAGCGTATAGAGCCAGTTGACGTTCGCTCTCTCGGTATGGGGGCAACTTATTATACTGACACAGAGAGTTTTTATGCTCTATTTTCTAATCCCGCAGCACTTGCTTTTACTGGGGACAAAAATTTATGGCCTCCAATTATTTCAACCGTTATAGGGGGAGACCTTTTTAACATTGCCGAATTGGCAAACAAGGTTACAGATGGAACAAGTGGCACACGCCCTGAAGATGTTATGGACCAAGTTAATGATTTCAACAACTTGTTTACAGATATAAAAAACTTCATAGGTGATGATGGATTCAATGTTGCCTCTAAAACAGGAGGACCATTAACATTTGGTTCAATAAAAAATAATTTTGGATGGGGCTTTGCTAATACTATTGATATTTCTGCTAAGCTAAATCTAGATGGAGAGCTCCTTAGTTTTGATATACCAGAAAATTTTGAAGATCTCAGCGGATTCATAGACAGCGATATCGATTCAATTCCAAACCTCGATGATAGCATAACAATACCAATGCTATTAACTGCGGATTTCAACACCGATGTGTTTTTTGGATATGCCATGCCACTCGACTTTGGGCTTTTGGGGACCATATCTATTGGGGTTTCTGGTCGTGGTATAAGTCAGTTCTCGGTTGCATACCAAGACGATCTACAAACTTTATATGAAAGCAACACAAGTTTTGACTTTTTTGCTATTCCTGCATCGGCATCATTTGGACTTGGATTTGATGTAGGCTTACAATATAAACTTCTTGACATGGTACATGTAGCCCTTGTATGGCAAGATGCTTATTCTCCTGTGTGGACAAATACCTATAGTGCACTTAGTAAAATTGCAGATACCAATGGAGCTACAGGATTTGAGTATAGTGTAATTGAGCCTCAATTAGGTTTGGGTGCAAGTGTAGATATTCCGCTGGAAAAACTTACAGGCAACATAATCTCACATTCTGCAGTTTATGCAAACTATAAAGACTTTTTACAGCTTGTTGACAAAGCGGAAAAAGGTACCTTATATAGAGATCCATTATTAGACTTGGCCATAGGTACTGAAGTTGTTTTATTCGAAACAATTGCACTTCGAGTGGGAATGAATCAATTGTTCCCTTCTGGTGGGATTGGGGTTTATCTTGGAAATCTTAAGCTAGACTTTTCAGTACACAACGAAGAGCTCGGCTACATTGGAAATGACTGGAAACAGCTTACTTTTGGCCTAGCTATTACCATTCAGCAATAGAAAAAAAATACTACAGTGGGTTTATGAAAATAAGCCCACTTTTTTTATACTTTTAATAGCTTTTTATATGTATACTCAATAAGAATTGAACCCAATGGAGCTGTAATTAGTATTGAAAGCACCGCTACAGTCAAAATTATATCGCCAGAAGAAATCCCCATCATTAAGGGGATTCCACCAATAGCAGCTTGAACAGTAGCTTTTGGAATATATGCAATCATACAGAAAAGCCTCTCATTTTTTGTAAAGGGGGTTTTAAGTAGGCAAAGATAAACTCCGACCATTCTAAAAAAAACAACCAAAAGAATTAAAGCCACTACACCAACGCCCTCTTGTAATGCATAACTCATATTTACACTTGCCCCAACAAGCACAAATAATACAATCTCTGCAAAAACCCATAACTTTGAAAACTTATCCGACATGCGTATTGCTACATTTGGATGCTTTACTCTTAGTACTATTCCCAAAAACATAATCGCAATAAGGGCTGAAAATGGAATAGTATTTTCAAGCACACTTTCCAGGGCAAGTAGCATAAAGCCAATTGATAACAATACAAGGACCTTTTTGCTGTCCCGAAGACATATTTTTTTGAAAAAGAGCGCAAGCAGTATTCCCAAAATCACACCGAATGCTATTCCTGTAATAATTGAAATTGGAATTGGTGCAAGACTTGCAAAAGAAACCGAAGAGCCTTGCGATAAAGATAGCAAACTTGAAAAAAGAATAATAACAAAAACATCATCAATAGATGCACTTGCAAGTATCATTTGAGGTATTGCTTTTTTTACACCATACCCTTCTTGGATAATCGTTATCATTTTTGGAACTATCACTGCGGGAGATACCGCCGCCACAACAGCACCCATAAGTGCCGCATCAATAACACTGACTCCAAAAAATTTCGGTGCAAAGAGTATCATGGCGCTTATCTCCAATATCGCTGGAATAAAACTCATTAAGATTGCAGTCCTTCCAACTTTTCTTAAATCATCAATACTTAGAGTTAGTCCTGCTCGCATAAGGATTATTATGAGCGCAAATTCTCGTAAGTCAGGAGAAATTGATAGAAGCTTTTCATCGAGTAGATTTAAAGCATATGGGCCAATACTAAGTCCTGCAACAATCATCCCCAATAATGGGGGTAGGTGATTTTTTTTGAATATTTCTCCCAGTAGCATGCCTACTAAAAGCGTGAGTGCTAAACTTAAAAGCATATAACTAATTCTTAACTTTTGCCAATAGAGGGTCTGTTATGTGATTTCTAAAAAAAGCAACAAAAGGCCCCATTAAAAATGCTGTCATCACGGTGCCTACCCCCACAACGGCTCCTAAAAGTAAACCTAGAACAACACAAACAATGTCTGTTGCAATTCTACAATATTGAAATTTGGCAACTTTTTTATCCGCCATGATGAGTGATATTGCATCATAGGGGGATACACCCAAATCTGCTGTAATATAAAGAGCTGCAGCTGCACAAAAAACAACAAATACAATTGCTAGTAAAATAATTCTTGAAAGCATATCTGGATTGGGAAGAATCACTTGTAAGGCGCTAAGTGTAAACTCAATTATGTAACCTACAAAAAATAGGTTTATAATAGTTCCAAAGCCTATATAGTGTTTTTTTACAAAAAACACTATAAGTAATAAAATCGCATTAATGATACTGTATAAAACTCCAAAGCTGATAGGAATAACATTGTATATACCATTAATAAAGCTTTGAAATGGGTCTGTACCAAATTGGATATGTTTAAATATTCCTACCGATAAGCCAGAAACAGCCACACCTAATATGGTCATACAAATACGTACAATTCTCTCTCTCATATACTCTCTTTTTTCATATTGTACTGTAATATAATAGTGGCTTTTAAGTCAAGTAGAAATGTGAAATCAAAAATATGGGCCTGTTATCAATATACATTATGCGTTTTGGTGATGAAAGGATTTTAGAAGTCATCTTTCACCACCAAGTTATTTACAGAGTATTAATCAAATACCACTTCTGAAAGTTTTATAGCCTTATTTTGCTCTACGGACATTTTTGCAGCCTTTGCTATTAAAACAGATTGCAACCCATCATGAGCCCCAACAATTACAGGTTTGTTTTCTCTAATACTTTCTTCAAAATATTGCATTTCAGTTGCAAAGCTATCCATATATCGCTCTAAGAAGAAGAACAATGGCTTTTCACCTACAACACCCTTTTCACCTGCAAATGAAACAGTAGACAGTGTGTCATTTTCACTTTTTACCATTCCTTTATTTCCAAAAGCCTCAGCCCTTTGGTCATACCCATAAGCTGCTCGCCTACTATTATCAATTACTGCAAGCGCGCCGTTACTCATTTTCATAGTAATAACGGCAGTGTCTACATCCCCTTGCTCACCAATTGCAGGGTCAACCAAAACAGCACTTGCAACATAAATCTCTTCAACTTCTGCATTAGCTAAATAGCGAGCCATATCAAAATCGTGAATTGTCATATCCATGAACATCCCTCCACTAACTTTAATATATGCAGGGTTTGGCGGTTCTGGGTCGCGGGATGTAATTTTAATTACATGAGGGTCCCCAATTGTTCCATCCATCACAGCTTTTCTAATTGCTAAAAAGTTGTGGTCAAAGCGCCGATTAAAGCCTACTTGAAATTTTAATTCTGTTTTTTCAACAGCATTCATAACCTTTTTTATCTGTAATAATGAATTGTCAACTGGCTTTTCACAGAATACATGCTTTCCTGCTGCAATTGCCTCCAATGAAATAATGGCGTGTGTATCAGTGGATGAACAAATAATGATTGCATCAATGTTTGCATCTTTGATTAAGTCTTTATAGTCTTTTGAAATATTTGTGACCCCATGATTTTGTGCAAAGGCAATCATCTCATCATTTAAAAATGGTTCTGCTGCCGCAACAACCTCCATACCACTAACTCTTTGTTGTATATTTGCTAGGTGTATTTTTCCAATTCTCCCTAAACCTGCAATACCTACTTTAACCATCGTGTTCCTCCTTTTTAAACAAGCCCGACTCCTCTGTCGGGCTTGCTTGCTCTTTATATAACGGATAATCTTAAATTGTTCCATCCCATGTTGAAACATTTGTTTTTTTCATTTCTTCTTCATCAAACCACTTAGTCGTTACCGCTTTTGTTTCGGTATAGAACTTCATTCCATCTTTTCCTAAACAGTGTAGATCTCCAAAGAA
Organism: uncultured Treponemataceae bacterium; assembly: GCA_964369735.1. Classification (GTDB taxonomy): domain Bacteria; phylum Spirochaetota; class Spirochaetia; order Treponematales; family Treponemataceae; genus CAYJFX01. The sequence continues at coordinate 25,934 of CAYJFX010000004.1, read as the reverse complement.
GGATTCTTTGTGCCCTGAAAAACTGAAAAAGCCTGCAGGAACAGGAATACCTACATTTATTCCAACCATACCACCGTGTGTTTCTTTTGTAAAACGCCGAGCATAATAACCATTTTGTGTATAAATAACAGACCCGTTTGCAAACTTGTTGTCATTCATAATCTTTATTCCTTCTTCGTAGTTCTTTACTCTCTTTATACAAAGAACAGGGCCAAATATTTCATCAGAACCGATACTCATACCTTCTGTAACATTGTCAAAAATTGTAGGAGCAAGGAAGAAGCCATTTTCATAACCTGGAACTTTTACCCCTCGGCCATCTAAAACCACGGTGGCACCTTCATCAACACCTTTTTGAATCCAATCTTCAACACTTTTTTTGTGGCTTTCTGTAACAAGAGGTCCCAATTGCGTTGTCTTATCAATAGAAGACCCAAGCTTTAGATTTTGTGCTAATTCTTTAATTTTTGCAACCAGCTTATCTGCAACACTTTCCTCAACAACAACAACAGGCAACGCCATACATCTTTCACCAGCACAACCAAAGCCTGCATTAATAATTCCTGCAGCGGTTCTATCAATTGGTGCATCGGCTAATACTAGCGCATGATTCTTTGCTTCACACAAAGCTTGAACACGCTTGCCATTTCTTGCCCCAACTTCATAAATATGTTTACCGATACTTGTTGAACCTACGAATGAAATACCTTTGATATCTTCATGTGTTAAAAAGATTTCTGCTTCATTTCTGCTACAAGTAACAACATTTATTACACCATCTGGAAGACCTGCTTCTTTATACAATTCAGCAAACCTAAGAGCTGTTCTTGGTGTCATTGTTGCAGCTTTTAATACCATTGTGTTACCACATGCTATGCAAAGTGGTGCCATCCAGCCCATTGGAATCATGGCGGGAAAATTAAACGGAATAATTCCTGCGAACACGCCAATACTTTCTCTGTATGTAACGGTATCAATATCCGTTGCGACATCCATTAATGATTCACCCATAAGAAGATTTGGAGCACTTATTGCTTGTTCGGTTCCTTCTTTAGCTTTAAGAACATCACCTTGTGCTTCTTCCCAAAATTTTCCGTGCTCTTCTGCAACTAGTTGTGTAAGCTCATCCATATGCTTAACAATCAAGTTGCGAAGGTTGTATAAAACTTGTGTTCGTTTTATCACAGGGGTATCACTCCATGCTGGATACGCTTTTTTTGCTGCTGCTATTGCCATTTCCACTTCATCTTTTGTGCAACATGGCACCTTTGCAACTACTTCGCCTGTTGTGGGGTTAAAAGCATCGGTGAACTTATCCGTTTTTGATTCGATGTTTTTTCCGCCAATAAAAAGTTTTAATGTTTCCATTTTTTACCTACCTTATAATAATTTATTTTACATTACAATGAATCTATATATTTTTTTGCCATAAGGGCATATGTATAGGGATCAGCAATTGCAGGATCTTGCTCTGCTTCAACTACCATCCACCCGCAGTAATTGTTTTTATCTAATATGGAAAAAATACTAGGAAAGTCTACTACCCCGTCTCCTGGAACGGTAAAGGTTCCTGCTCTTACGCCTTCTAAAAAAGACTTTTTGTTTTCTTTTACCCATTGCACTTTTTCATTTCTAATATCTTTTAAGTGAACATGCTTTACACGTGACATATGCTTTTCTAATGCCACAACAGGATCTTCACCTGAGTATGCAAAATGCCCTGAGTCAAACAATAAACTTACGTATTGAGGGTCGGTTCCTTCCATTAATTTATCGGTTTCAGCTAATGTTTGTACACTCGTTCCCATGTGGTGATGAAATGTTAGCGAGATGTCATAGTCTTCTAATGCAAGTTTTCCCAGCTTATTTAAACCTTCACACAACATTTTCCATTCATCATCATTTAATACGTATTTTTTTTCAAATACAGGTAAGTCCGTTCCTTGAATAGAATGACCTTGTTCAGACACACCCACAATTTTTGCGCCTAAAGCATGTAGCTTTGCACAATGCTCTCGAAAGCCTTTTTCAGTTTCTTCATACGGCTTTGTTGTCAAGAATGTACTAAACCATGCATTACAGATTTGTAAATTTCGTATATCCAATTCATGTTTTAACTCGTTTACATCTTTTGGATACTTGTTTCCAATTTCACAGCCCTCAAAGCCAGCAAGCGCCATTTCACTTACGCATTGCTTAAAAGTGTTTTCACTACCAAGGTCCGGTAGATCATCATTTGTCCAAGCGATTGGAGCTATTCCAAGTTTCACATTTTTCATTATTCCTCCTATAAAAAGTCAAGGAAAAGTATCAATTTTTGAACTTGACTTTTTAAAGCCGTTTGTAACGCATGTGAAAACGGCCTATAATATTGAGTTTGCGACCGCAAACTCCTAAATGAATGCAGAGGCACTATTTGTGCCGATGCATTCATTATTACTCTTTTTTTAGTACTTTCTCGCTTTTTTTCTTGCTTCCCTATTTTCATCGCTAGCTTTTTGGACCGCTGCATTTGAAGATACTTCTGCCGTCCCTGTATTCCACCAAGCGCCATATCCATCAGTCATTGTTTTCGGCAATACCTTTATATCAATGAGTGTTGATATTGTTTGTTTTTTTGCGTCAAGAAGTGCTTCTTTTAACTCTTCTTTATTTTTCACTGAATACGCTTTCATTCCGTAGCCTTCAGCAATTTTCGCATAATCGACTTTCATAAGGCTTCCATCAAGCTTATTTTTTCTATACCGAAATTCAGTTGCATTGCTGTCAATACCTTTTGATGTTTGAAGGTTGTTTATACACCCAAACCCTGAGTTATCGAACAATAAAACATTTATCTTCATTCCTTCTTGAAGTGATGTAACCATTTCACTATGCAACATTTGGAAACTACCATCACCACAAAATGCATACGCTTCTTTTTTTGGACAAGCAATTTTTGCTCCAAGTGCGCCTGCTATTTCATATCCCATTGTTGAATATCCATATTCCATATTATAACTGTCTTTATTGTCAGTTTCCCACATTCTCTGCATATCACCCGGCAAACTTCCTGACGCACCCACTGAAATACCATCTTGAGCACTGTCCATGCATATTGCAAGAGCTTCAGTTTGAGTCAAAACATTGTTGTCAAACATACTAGCAAACTCAGCAATCGTATTAGGGTTTCCATTTTGCACTAATGGTTTGAAGTTTGTGTCATAACAATAACTACGAAGCCGTTGCATTTCATCCTGCCAAGCTTTTTTCAAAGGTTTTACGTCAACCTCAGCATTCTTAAAATCTCCCAAAAGAGTGTCTACAGATTTTAACACTTCTAACACATCCCCTTTTACCGCATAAGCATCTATTTTGCTTGCATGATAAAGACTGGTATTTACAGAAATAACTTTCGCATTTGGGTAAAGGGATTTACTCGCCGTAGTAAAATCACTAAAACGGGTTCCGAGCCCAACAACTAAGTCAGCTTGTTTTGCCCACTCATTTGCAGATAAATTCCCTGTTACTCCCAATCCCCCTAAGTTCATAGGGCTACTTGTTTTTGCGGCACTTTTGCCTGCTTGTGTTTCTGCAAATGGGATATTTCGTTTTTCACATATTTCTTGCATAAAGAAGCCTGCTTCGGAATAACGTGTTCCCCCGCCACAAACAAACAGTGGTTTTTTTGCGCTCTTTATTGCATCTGCAAGGAGCCTAAGGTCATCGCTTGTTGCATTATACCTCTTGATTTTTGTAACTCGTTTTTCAAAAAAAGAATCGGGATAATCAAATACTTCGCCTTGGGCATCTTGTGGCAATGCAATCATAACAGCACCTGTGTTTTCCATATCGGTTAATACACGCATCGCATTAATCATTGCAGTCATTACTTGTTCTGCCCTTGTTATTCTGTCCCAAAATTTTACTACTGGTTTAAAAGCATCTGTTGTTGTAATATTTAAGTCGGTTGGCTGCTCTACTTGTTGCAAAACAGGATCTGGCTGCCTTGTAGCATATGTATCACCAGAAAATAAAAGTAATGGAACACAATTAACCGTTGCACAAGCGGCTGCGGTTACCATATTAGCACTACCTGGCCCAATTGAGCTTGCACATGCAATAATTTTTTTCCTGTTGTGCTGCTTTGCATAAGCCATTGCAACATGAGCCATTCCTTGCTCATTCCGACCTTGATAAACTGTTAGATTTTTATTCACCGTTTGCAATGCCTCACCTAGGCCCACCACAATTCCGTGACCAAAAACAGTAAATATCCCTTCAACAAATTTTGTTTCTTCACCATCAAAGTCAATGTACTGATTATCTAAAAATTTCACTATTGCTTGTGCTGCCGTCAACTTCATTTCCTCATCCTACCTTTATAATTTTTCAGCATTTAGCCAACTATAGCGTTCATCTTCTACTCTAGTCTTTAGCCAACGATTTCCATCTAAATGTCGAATTGCCCATATATAATATAAATCGTACCCTGGAGCAGTAACCTGAGGATGCGTCTTATCCCCTGGAACACAAAGCGCAGAACCATCTACAATTTTATATACATCATCACCAATAAACCCAGCTCCGAAACCTTCAGGACGTTGAAATTTATAATAATACACTTCAGGGTGTGGATGGCTGTGAGGGGTATAACTACTCCAACGACCTCCAAAACTGATTATCTCACCTAAAACTAAATTACTGTAGGGTGCAATTGAATCATCAATAATAGTTACAACTTTTCTTTTTGCACAACCTTCCCAATTTGTTTCGCCTGTTACAACACTTTGTATTTTTTCACCTTCGTAATACACAGAAGAAAAATCTTTTTCGTTTGTAGCTTTTAAAACAAACAGCTCACACCCATCCAATGCAGTGATTTCTATTTGTTTCCCTTTACATACATGTAGGCAAACAGCATTTGGATTCAAACAGGTATCTCTATGTGCTGTTTTCTTTTGTCCCTCATATAAAAATTCTACACTTCCTTCCATAAGTAGAACCGCTATTTCTTTGTTATCTTCGCATAAGTGTAGAGTCTTTCCGCCTTCCATTTTATAAGCATCTATATCCATGAGCATTTTTGTATCATCATCTTCCCTTGTTACCTGCTTATGGCCGTTTTCAAAACCTTTTTTTATTAACATATTTTCTCCTCGCAATTAATGATAACTTTTTATTGCATCTTCTATAGACTTGCTAATTCTTTTTAACTCCGAAGTTAACTGTGCAAGCCGCTCATCTGTCATCCGCGTTATAGTCCCAGACACGCCCATAGAGTATTTAGCAACTCCTGTTTTATCCAAAATGGGTACAGCAACACAACGCACATTATCACTTATTTCAAAATTATCAACCGCAAACCCTTGCTTGCGGATTTTTTCTATTTCTAGTTTAAACTCTTGCGAATTTTTTATTGTTTTTTCATTGTAAATATCATATTTGTGATTTTTTACAATTTTCTCCCTTTTTTCCTCAGCGCTAAATGCAACTAAACACTTACCTACACTAGAAGCATGCAACGGTTCCCTAATACCTACTCTTGAGTTGTTTGAAAAAGTATACTTACCTTCAAACTGCTCAATCATAACAACTTCATCATTTGATAACATACACAAGTGACAAGACATTTTTGTCTCGGCCACAAACTCCAACATAAAAGGCTTTGCAATTCCCATTATGTGAGCGTTTTTTGAAAATTGGTCTGCCATCATTAGTATTGCAGGCCCAAGCTTATACCTATTTGTTTTTAAGTCTTGCTCTGCCATATTATAAACCTGCAAAGTTTGAAGTATCCTAAAAGCGGTACTTTTATTTACCTTAATAAAATCTGCAACTTCCGTTACTCCTACGGATCTTCGTGATGATAAAAATTTCAAAACTTCCAATCCATGGCATAATGCTTTACTCATTCGTTCTCTCTCTTATAATTTATCTGGATTCATTATCACATACCGCTAATTAAAAAACAAGAGAGAATTGCAAAAAGGTTGCGCTATGTGCAACCTTTTTGCAAAAAACAAGCTCAAAACCACTTATGCAGACGGTATTAGAAACTTTCGAATTATTCGGATGAGCTCGTCATATCCTTCACTAAATTGTTGTAACGTTCGCAGCGTTGCTCCGTATGTATCAAACTCATCAACAGACAATCCATTTTCATCATACGCTTTTTTAAACTCTGCATGCTTTACCAATTCTTCCATAATGTGCTCTGGTAAAGGCTTATTCATGCTGTCACAAACTTGCATGGGAGACTTGTTATAATATACTTGCCATTTGTATGGAATTGTATGGAGAATATCTCTACCCATTAGTTCACTCACATGGTATAAGTTTCTATATGCGGCACCAAGTATCTTTGATGTAAGTCCTTTCCTCTTAAAAATTTCATATGCATTTCTAATGACTGCAACACCAGCTAGCTCATACGCTTGTGGGTCAATAATCATATCCTGCCGTGGAATTGCAATTTTTAACCAATCGTCAATGCGGCCTTGCATAATTGTGATAACTGGATTTATCTCAGCATTTGATAAACCTTCTTTTTCCCGGCGTTTTAACCCACGTTCTACAGCTTCTGCTGCAGCCACCGCTTGTGCTACAGAAAATGAAACCGTTGCATTAATAGAAACACCCTGATAAGTGGCTTCTTCAAAAGCTTTTACTCCAGCCTTTGTTATTGGCATTTTTACTTGGATGTTTTTTGCGAGCCCATGAAAGTGCACCGCTTGCTTTACTAAACGTTCTGTATCTCTAAAATACTTTGTGTTTGTTTGAATAGAAATACGCCCATATCCCTGTGAGGGATCAAAAAGGCTTTCTATCTTCTTTGCACCAAGAATTGCCATATGCTCTAGTGTAAGCCACGCAATATCATCTTCGGTAGCCGTACTGTTTGAATTGACCGTATCTTTAATAAATTCTTCATATCTTTTCAAATCTTGACCAAGCACGGTAGTTGCAATAACAGGGTTTGTTGTAGCCCCAGTTGCTCCTCTGTCAATGGCATAATCTAATTCATCTAAGTGACAAGAATCTAGCCAATATCGTGTAGGTGTTTCTTTTACCATTTGTAATAATTTATCCATATTTTTTCTCCTGTAAAATTTTTCCGTTTGCAACTCGGCATAGAGGCCTCAATTGAGCAGATTATAAAGCAAAGCTTTCAATCTGTTAATGATAAAATGCCATGGGGCTATTTTATCATTTATCCTAAAATCTTAACATTTCACCCTTTTCAAAAGATTCTTTACACTTGTACGCAATCTCTGAAACCTTAGTACCGTCATATACTGTTACCAACGGTTTTTTATTTTGGGTAATGCAATTAACAAATTCTTGCACCTCATTTATATATGACTGTCCAAAGCGCTCTAAAAAATTCTCGCTACACTCTTTTCTTACTCCGTAAGAATCTAGTATCTCTACCAAGTTTTTTTGAGGCACTGAAGCGATGCGCAGAATACCTTTTGTTCCAATTATTTCCGTTTCAACATTGTATCCGTGTGGGGCAGTTCTTCCTGCAAAAAGAAAAACCATTCCACCCCCTTTGAGTTTTATTAAACAAGAAACATTGTCGCCATCTTGATATTTTGCAAATTCCTCATGTGCATAGCAACCACCTATTGCATACACTGATTCTGGCTCATCGTTCGTAAACCACCTTGCAAGATCAATATCATGAACAGCCATGTCTAAAAACTGCCCCCCACTATGCGGCGCAAAAGATATGGCTCCGTCAATAAATTTTTCAGGGTCTTGACTATATGAGCGAACCAATATTATGTTTCCGATTTCATCATTCTCTATTTTTTGCTTTGCATACATATAGGACTCATCAAATCGTCTCATAAATCCAAGCATAAAAACTTTGTCTGGATTTTTTTCAACCGCTTTTTCTGCAACCTTACATTCTTCAACGGTAACACCTAGTGGTTTTTCAGAAAAAACATGTAACCCAGCATCTAAGGCGCAGGCAATTTGCTTCGTGTGCAACGCAGACGGGGACGCAATAACAACCGCGTCTAACTCACCACAGTTCACCATATCCTCAAAATTAGTAAATCGATGTTTTACATTAAGTTTATTTGCAGTTTTCTCTAACAAGACTTCATTCATATCACACAAAGCTACAAGTTCCGCATGCTCAATCTTTGAGGTTATGTTTTCTGCATGTTGAAGCCCTAGCCTTCCAAGGCCTATTGAGCCAATTCTTACTTTTTTCATACTATTTCTCTTTCTAAAATATTATTTTGCTTGCGCATTTTTTCTCATGTCAATAACAACAGCTCCAACAATGATAACGCCCTCTACAACTTGTTGCCAGTAAGCGTCAACTCCCATTAGCGTTAAACCATTCCTAAGAACAGCAAGTATTAAGGCCCCAACGAAAGCACCCCAAATAGTACCAATCCCTCCAGAGTGACTGGTTCCGCCTATTGTAGTTGAAGCTATCGCAGTTAGTTCGTACCCTGTAGCTGCTCCTGGATGCACACTACCTACACGACCAGCAAAAACAATAGCCGCAACACCAGCAAGAAGCCCACAATACCCATAGATCATGATAAGATTTTTACTAACATTTACACCTGATACTTCAGCTGCCTGAATGTTTCCCCCTATCGCATAAACACTTTTCCCAAACCTTGTGCTACTAAGGAGTATCCAACTTATTGCAATAAATACAAAATATATAATTACAGGCACAGGAATAACATCAAATATTCTCCCCCCAATAGCACTAACTTCTGGAATGAGTGTACTAACAGGCTTTCCTTCAGTATAAATAAGTGCAAATCCCCTTGCAACAGTGGTCATCCCAAGAGTTGCAATAAAAGCAGGTATTTTTGTCTTTGCAATTAAAAATCCATTAATGCATCCACATGTAGTTGCTACAATTAATGCCACAAGAATAGGCACAATAAGGGGCATTTCAGCTAAGCCAGGGAAATATTTACCATTCGCATCTGCAGCTTGACCAAAACTTGCAGCTATTACCCCCGCTAAGGCAAGTACAGATCCTACTGATAAATCAATCCCCTTTGCAACAATTACAAAGGTCATCCCAAGTGCCATTATTCCGTATATTGATGCTTGTGTTAAAACATTAAAAATGTTTATTCGGGACAAAAATGCTGGCTGTAAAATACTTATAACAATTACCATTAGTAAAAGAACAAATATAATTGCATATTTTTTTACTATTTCAAGAGATCTACTTTTTGTTAACATTACTCCTCCTATAAAAAGTCAAGGAAAAAACTTCCGTTTTTGAACTTGACTTTTTTTCAAGTCGTTTTATGTACACTAAAACGACATTTTGATGCTGAGTTTGCAACGCAAACTCCTAAATGAATGGAGAGGCACCATTTGTGCCCTGTTATTCATTATTTTCTCTTACACAACGTCGTTATGACTATTTGCAAAGCCAATTGCATAATCCATAACTATTTCTTGCGTTAGTTTTTCGTTATTTTCAAGAATTGCCGTAACATTTCCTTCATGCATTACAACAATTCTATCACTCATTCCTAAAACTTCAGGTAATTCAGAGGATATCATAATAATTGACTTTCCTTCGCCTGCGAGTTTTGTAACTATTTTATGGATTTCAGCTTTTGCACCTACATCAATCCCTCTTGTTGGCTCATCCAAAAATAGAATATCGGGCTCCGTTAAAAGCCAGCGTGCAACAAGAACTTTTTGCTGGTTACCACCACTTAAATTAATTATCCTCTGTTCCATGCTAGGAGTTTTGATTTGAATTTTCTTTACAAAAGAAGAGCAAAACTCCTCAATCTTTTTTTTAAGAAGCATTCCTAATTTTGAAGAAAAAGAAGAAAGATTTGCCATACTCATATTGTCTTTAACCGACAGTGTTGGGAAAATGCCACTTGCACGCCTATCCTCTGTTAAAAGTGCCATTTTGTTCTTAATAGCATCGCGTGAGTTCGTTATATCTACCTTTTTTCCTTCAATCAATATCTCACCAGATATTTTTTTTCTTAGCCCAAAAACAGTTTCTATAACCTCCGTCCTACCAGCACCTACCAACCCTGCGAAACCGAGTATCTCGCCCTTTCTCAGTGAAAAAGATACATCTTTAAAAAATTTTTCATGTGAAAGATTTTTTACCTCCAATTTTACATCCCCAATAGGGCACGTTACTTTTGGAAACATTTCATCAACATCCCGACCTACCATCATATTTATCATTTTTTCAGTGGTTATATCGCTTGTATTTTCTGTTCCTATATATTCACCATCTCTATAAACAGTTAATCTATCTGTAATGGCAAAAATTTCATCTAATTTATGAGAAATGTAAATAATGCTTTTTCCAAGGCTTTTTAGTCGCTTCATCACTTTAAAAAGCTGCAAAACTTCTTTATTTGTCAAAGCTGAGGTGGGTTCATCCATAATAATAAGTTTTGCTTCATATGAAATTGCCTTTGCAATTTCAACCATTTGCATTTTTGCAACAGTTAATTGCCCCATTTCTTCTCTAGGGTCTTCTTCAAGCTCAACATCTTTTAATACATCTACGCTCATTTGATACATCTTATCATGGTCAACCAAACCAAATTTGTTGAGGGGCTCTCGCCCTAGCCAAATATTTTCCATTATTGGGCGATGAACAACAGGATTTAACTCCTGATGAATCATAGAAATTCCCATTTTTAATGCTTGCGCAGTATTATATATCCCCAGTTTTTTTCCATCAAAAATAATTTCACCTGAAGTCGGAGGGTGTATCCCCGCCAAACACTTCATAAGAGTAGATTTTCCCGCTCCATTTTCACCTAAAAGCGCGTGAATTTCCCCTTTTTTTACAGCAAATTCTACCCCTCTTAATGCCTGAACTCCTGGAAATGTTTTTACAATGTTTTTCATCTGTAAAATATATTCATTTTCTGACATGATGTTGTCTCCAAAGTATTCTGTCGTAAGTTTGTTTATCGTATTTTTACCAAAAGCATCTAAAGAAAAAAGGCAGTTGCAATGATGATATACATCACCCTTACAACAGCCTTTTCCTCAAAGAAAACTTCTACTTCCTAGTATTCATCAACATTTTCAGGTGTAACCAACACAAAAGGAACCCATGTTATAGGATCTGCAGGCTCATTACCTTGTAAAACCATATCGATAAGCTTTGTGCTTCCTTCGCCTTGGCCAACTGCATCTTGAAGTACTGTAGCATCAAGAGTTCCATTTTTTACTGCCACAACAGCATCAGGGATTGCATCTACACCAACTACAGGTATATCAATTCCTGCTGCAGCTAATGCTTCAACTGCACCAAGTGCCATTTCATCATTATTTGCAAGAACTGCACTAAGTTCACTTCCATAAGCAGTAATCCAGTTTTCTGTTAATGCCATTCCTTGGTCTCTTTGCCAGTTTCCTGTTTCTTTTGCAAGAACTTCTATGTTAGGGTATTTTTCAGCAATAACTTCTTCGTTGCCTTCTGTTCGTTTAATTGCGCCTTCATTATCGAGTTTTCCCATAAGAATAGCAACGCCACCTTCGCCTCCAATTTCTTCACCAATAAAGTTCATTTGAAGTTGACCAGCTACGATTTCTTCTGAGCCAACATAGTATACGCCTTCTGGGATAGCCTTGTTAGCATAAGGATTTCGGTTTACATAACAAATAGGAATTCCTGCATCTTGTGCAGCTTTTGTAATAGGTTCCATAGCACTTGTGTCTACAGGAACAACGATAAGTGCATCAGCACCTTGTGCAATAAGAGTGTTAACAAGATCTTGTTGTCGAATAACATCTTCTTGTGCATCAACTTGAGTCATTTCAAGGTGTGAATTTGCATCAACATAATCTAAAGCAGCTTGATTGATGTACGTTTGGAATGTGTCGTTAAAGTTGTTACTTACATAACCAATCATCTTAACGCCCGAATCTTCTTGCCCGCCTCCTGCAAAAACAGCAGTTAGTGCAAAAACCAATACAATTGAAATCAATGCAATTTTTTTCATTTTTTGCCTCCTAGCCCTTTGTGGGCCCACATAATAATTGAAGCAAATGATGAGTGCGATAAGATACAATCGCATGCTCCCTTTGCTTGATATAATTATTACACAGTTTTTTTCAGAGCGCAAGGTAGAATTTGAATAGAGTTGCACATCATGCAACCATTTAAATAAGCATATTTCAAATTTTTATCATTTTTCTCACGATTCTGACAAAAAAGACAAAATTACTATTGACAGAAACAAAAACCTATGATAGGATACTATTAACAGAAACGTTACTGCACACAGTAACTTACAGGAGGATAAAAATGCGTAAAAAAATTGGTTTTATTAGTGCGGCAATCTTGATTATAAGTGCAAGTCTTTTCGCTGGTGGTGCATCAGATCCAAGCACAGATGATGGGAGTGTAAAAATCGGAATTGCAAAAATTGTGCAACACGATGCACTTGATGCAGTTGAACAAGGAATTATTGATGTTGTGAATGAAGCAGGTTTTGACGCAAGCTTTGATTTACAAAATGCAAACGGAGATGTAAATACCGCAGCACAAATTGCAAATATGTATAAAACTGCAAAAGTTGATGTTGCAGTAGGTATTGCCACACCGGTAGCGATATCGCTAGCAAACACCTTAAAAGATATTCCAGTTGTTTTTGGAACAGTAACTGACCCTGTAGGTGCAGGCTTGGTTAGCTCAATCGATAAAGGCGAAGGGAATGTTACAGGTATGAGTGATGCAATCCCTACAGCTGAACACATCGCAATGTTTGCAGAAATTGCAAACATTAAAACGCTCGGTTATATTTATGCAAGCAGTGAAGCGAACTCTATTTCTTCTCTCACCATGGTAGAAGATGCATGTAAAGCTTTAGGCATAGAACTTGTAGCGCAATCTATATCAAACTCTTCAGAAGTAAAACAAGCTGCCGAATCAATTATTAACAGAATAGATGGCATCTATCTTACAACAGATAACACTGTTTTCTCTGCCCTTCCTGCACTTGTACAAGTGTTTAACGATGCAGGAAAGCCTGTTTTCTCAAGCGATGTAACAGGAGCATTAAATGGCGGTTGTATGATTGCATCAGGTTTTAACTATTATAAAGCAGGTCGCGCAACAGGAGAAATGGTTGTGCAAATCTTAAATGGCGAAAAACCTGAAAATATTCCAGTACGGTTTATGACAGAGCCTTCAGATTCAGACTTGCTTTTTGATTTAGATGCAGCAAAAGATGCAGGAATTAGCATTCCACAAAGTTACCTTAACCAGGCAAATTATATAATTGAAAACGGAAAGTTAACAGAGAAATAAGTCTACAATCTAGTAATTGAGATGACAAAACTGAGACTAGGTCTCGGTTTTGCCAGGCTCTATGCATAATCTTTGATATTTGGTAAATTATAGTATGTACAGTATTTTAACAGAAGGTTTAATCTACGCCCTAATGGTATTGGGCGTTTTTATTACATTTAGGATTTTAAATTTTGCCGACATGACAGTGGACGGCTCTTTTCCTCTTGGCGCAAGTATTGCCGCAAGTCTCATCGTAAATGGTGTAAATCCAATAACCGCAATACTCTTTGCAATTGTGGCAGGCTTACTGGCAGGCCTAGTTACTGCCATTTTACACACAAAACTTAAAATACCGGGCCTTTTGGCAGGTATTTTAACCATGACCATGCTTTATTCAATAAATTTGCGCATTATGTCAAACAGGGCTAATATATCCCTACTCAGGGCCGAAACAGTCTTTACTTCGGTAAGTGAAAAACTTGGCTCAGTAATGAGTGCAGAAATGTCTTCAATACTTTTATTGGCAATTATAGTTGTTATAGTAAAAATACTATTAGATTTATTTTTTCACACCGACTTTGGACTTACCATGGGTGCACTTGGATCAAACCCCCAAATGGTTATATCACAAGGCATGAACACCGAAATCGTCAAAGGTGTTGGCATTTGTGTTGCAAATGGCTTAAGTGCTCTAGCAGGAGCTATGGCTGCAATGTACCAAGGTTTTGCCGATGTAGGCTCAGGGTCTGGCGTTGTTGTTTCAGGCCTTGCTTCATTAATGATAGGCGAATTTGTTTTGCGCTCAAATAAAATAGCGCTTCTTACTTTTCGCGTTATTATCGGTTCAATAATTTACCGAATGCTCATGTATTTTGCTCGAAGCTATGGGTTTTTAATAAATATGAGTCCAAACGACTTAAAACTCATTACAGGACTACTCATAATTATTTGTTTAATAATTACCCAAACCGACGCTTTAAAACACTTTAAATCAGTTATGAAAAATAGTACGAGGAGAGTGCAATGATTACATTAGAAAACATTCGCATGGTTTTTGCACCAGAAACGCCCGATGAAAATATTGCTCTGTCAAATATTGACTTACACATAAATCAAGGTGATTTTATTACGGTAATAGGATCAAACGGAGCGGGAAAATCAACTCTGTATAACGTTATTGCCGGAACACATATCCCAAGTGAAGGGAAAATATTACTATCAAATGGCCAAAACGCAAGAGATATAAGCAAAGACAAGGAATATGTTCGTTCACGCTATATCGGAAGAATTTTTCAAAATCCTCTTTTAGGAACAGCAGGTAAAATGACTCTTGAAGATAATATGGTTATTTGCCACAAAAAAGGTAATAAGGGTTTGAAAATAAGCTTAAACAACTCCATGAGAGATTATTTTAAAACAAAGCTTGAGGTTTTGGGCATGGGTCTCGAAAATAGGCTAAAAGATAATGTTGAGCTCTTTTCTGGAGGGCAGCGCCAAGCGTTAACACTTTTAATGGCTGTTATGTCAAAACCAGAGCTATTACTACTTGACGAGCACACGGCGGCCTTGGACCCCACAAATGCAAAACTCGTTATGGAGCTTACAGAAAAATTTGCTAGCGATTATAGCCTTACTGTAATGATGATAACCCACAATATGAGCCATGCCCTTGCCTATGGAAATAGACTTATAATGATGGATGCAGGCTCAATAATCTTAGATATAGGTAAAGAAGAAAAAACTAAGCTGACGATGAATGATATTATTCACCGGTTTAAGCAAATAAAGCAAGCAGACTTGACCTCTGACAATATTCTTCTCCACTAATTATTTATACCTGAGCTCCTAGGCAAGCACACATAAATTGTGCTATAATACAAGTAGTATATCCATAGATATCAAAAAAAAGGTTACATTACTTGATAATTCAGGAGTTTTTCATGGAAGAAATACGGATTTTATTATACAGATGTTTTCAACTAGCTATTTATTTTGTATCTTGGTTTTTACCATGGAGAGAGCCAAAACTTTTTACAGGTGAGGCAGCTCTTTCAAATTTAGCAAAACAATTATTAAAGCAAAACCAAACAAAGGCCTGCATCGTCACAGATAAAGGAATAAGCGAAATTGGACTTTTGCGCCCCCTCCTTAACGCATTGGAAGATGTGAATATAGAGTGCTTTATTTATGATAAAACTGTTCCGAATCCAACAGAGACCAATGCAAAAGAAGCGGCAGAGCTTTATTTACAGAATAATTGCCGTGCTTTTATTGCGCTTGGCGGGGGATCCCCTATTGATTGCACAAAGGTTGCTGCCGCACTAATTGCAAAGCCTGACACAGCCCCCTATCAGATGAAGGGTATATTGAAAATATGTAAAAAAGTGCCACCTATATTTGCTATTCCAACAACAGCTGGGACAGGGAGTGAAGCAACTTTAGCGGCCGTTATATGCAATGCAGAAACGCATGAAAAATATGCTATTAAAGACCCAAGCCTTATTCCATACGGAGCAGTACTAGACCCAAAATTTACAATTGGATTACCCCCTCATATTACAGCTGCCACAGGCTTGGATGCGCTAGCACATGCGGTTGAAGCGTTTATGGGGCGAAGCAATACTCCAAAAACAAAAAGGCAAGCTCTTAGTGCAATATCATTGATTTTTGAAAACCTACCAAAAGCTTTCAAAGACGGAGGAGACATTGAAGCCCGAGAAAAGATGCAAAAAGCAGCATATTTTGCAGGCTTAGCATTTACTCGTGCATACGTGGGCTATACTCACGCAGTTGGACACACATTAGGGACTGTATACAACATTCCTCATGGGTTAGCAATTGCAGTAACGCTACCATATGTTTTATCACAGTACGGTGAAGAAGCTTACAAAAAACTAGCTTTTTTAGCAGACCATATCGGCGTAGGTGAACATAAAGATACACAAGAGGAAAAGGCCAAGAAATTTATTATAGCAATAGAAAGCCTCAATAGAAGCGTACATATTCCTAACAAAATAGAAGAAATAAAAACTGATGATATCCCGTCTCTTGCTAAAATGGCATGCAAAGAAGGAAACCCAGAATACCCTGTTCCGCGCATAATCTTTCAAGATGAGTTTGAAAATATATTTGAACACATCAGAACAGGTATATAGCAAAGATAACACTATTAACCATAAAAAAAGCTACTCAAAAGAGTAGCTTTTTTGTCAAATGACTTTATTGTGTGCGTTTAACTACTTCTCCTGTATAATCATATACAGTAAAAAAGTTATCCCATGGCAAATATCTTGTAACATTATCCATATGCGATGTATACATTATGTCGCTGTCATTCATATACGGATATCTGGCGTGCAATGATTTTGTGGTTTCATCAACTCTATCCAGTGGTGGGAAGGTTTGTGTATTGTAGTAGTAATACACAATATTTCCACCATTTAGTACATATAAATAGTAATTCAATACAAAATCACCTAAATACACTGCTGTATTTTCCTCTACGGTAAACTCTCTCGCGTAGCCATCCATTGCACTATTAAAGGTTTCTAACAATGTATAATCATCATCAGCTGCTTCCGCTGCTTCGATTTCTGCTTTTTCCTCATCTGAAACACCTATTCTATAGTCTGCTCCATCAACTATAGGTCGTATTTCGCCTCCAGATTGATATAGCTGCCTTAAGGCTTCCATTTGATATGTACCAGCTGGAACGACAGCCAATTGAGTTGTTCCCGCAGCAAAATCCTCAAAGGTAAAAATAAAACTTTCGCGTGTTTCTACATTGCGAATAACTATTCCGTACATCTTGGGGTCTTCTGCTGTTGCTTCCCAAGAACCAGGTTGCAATGCAGTGCTCATAAAAAAGCGACCATAGAGATATCCTTTGCCCTCAGTATCAGTCGAGCTAAGCCCAGTTCCGCCAGCCTTATTTCCAAGCCCTACAGAATCGGCAGTACTCTCTAAATCGCGTCGCACTAATCCAGGGTCATTACTTGTGCAAGAGGCAAAAATTACTAATAACATACATACTGTTGTTATGATTCTCATTATTTTCATATGAACCATCCTTTGACTTAATTCATTGTTGAGCTAAATGAAATATTAGACTCATCAAGTAAGCTATATTTTTCACGAAGCTCTAGCGTTGTTTTTTCATAATTATTTTCAGGGTTGTGAAAATCCCATACAAGATCATTGTCGTAGTTTCGTCCAAGTGTTCCTGAAAAGTCGCCTATATACACAGCCGTATTTGGTTCAACAACAATTTCGTTGTTGTAGCCTGCAACTTCAAATGGAAACACCTCTTGTCCATCTTCGTAACTAAGCTGCTCTATAGCCTCAATTGTATATGTCCCTGGCTGAACAGGCATCATCTGTATCATATCATTACCCTCTAACCCAAAGAAAAATGCATTTCCATCAATTGCAATTGAAAATGTTGGATAACCAAAATGATAATCTTCAAGAAACTCTGAAACCGGAGCATGATACATAATAGAAACCCCGCCTTCTGTCATTGGTAGCGTTGAAAAACGCCCATAAATATAACCTGTACCATCTTCATGCACATCATCTTCATACGAAATGTACGATGGTGTAAATGAAACACACCCACTTAGAACAAACATCAAGGCTAAAAAGCAATACGTTTGAACCCTTTTTTTTGTGAATAAATTTTGCATAAAACACTCCTATTACACTGTTGACATAATATACTGCAAGTTGTATATTATGTCAACAGTTGTATATTATGTCAACAGAAGAACATAGTAGGCGAAAAAGCAAACAAGGATACTTTTATAGATGAAAAAACTATGCATTATTGCAACGACATTGTTCTTAGGGACCACATTATGCGCTTACCCAATGTTTTCACTTGGCGGAAAAGTAAATATGACTTACCCCTTCCTTGACGATTCAGAAAACCTAATACAAGGGCTCAATGAAGTGGTAGCAGCTTCGCTTTTTGTTGACGGGATTTACACTTTAAATAATGGTGTAACATTTGGGCTGGAAGGATCATTTGGTACTAGTATTTCAACAGAGAATAATGGAGATATGTTGCGTTGGGGTATAGCCCCTATGGTTGGATACACCTTTCTTGATAAAGTGTTCTTTCAAGCCTTGTTTCAACCACTGTGCTTTACTTCCACAGCGGGCCTTACCCACCTAAGTAATGCAAACATAGTATTTGACTATAAGACAGGAATTCAAACATACATTGGAATAGTTGGAACAAGTATTCTAGGAGCAGCCTCATCTAGCTTAGGCCTAGGAGCGTACGTATACTGGGGACATCAAGAATTGCTATCAAACAGGCGTTCAAAATTTGATGGCTTTGGAAAGTTTAATTTCTCTATAAGCCTGCGTTATACAGAACTTTTTGCAAAAGCAAAGCAAATAGAATAGATTTATATTAGGAGTGTATGTGAAAAGAATACTTTTATTAGGATTAATGTGTATCTCAGTGTCTGTGTATGCACAAACAACGGTTTCACATGGGTTTTCGTTTGGAGCGACTTTGTCAAAGGACTTTGAATTAACTAATGATTTTGGTGATGTTCCAAAAGAAAATGTTTTTCAAAGTGGTCGAGCAGGCTACGCCGGTGAAGTTACCTTTCCCCTTTCAAACGAAATATTTTTAGGGGCTAGTGCAATGGCAACACTAGGAGCAAACTTTAGAGCAATCCCAGATGTTGGAGATACTGAGTATGACGAGTATGGAAATGAAATTAATTCGGGAAGCGGCACAGACAACTTTTTTGTAAATCTTATAGAATTTAACTTAAAAGCAGCCCCTCTCATCGGTTATCAACTACAACCATATAGGCGGCCGTACTACCTCACATTTGCAGTTGCACCGATCACCGTAGCAACTGACTTTGGCCTCAGTGCCGGTCCAGATGATTCTGCTTCTATATTTTTGGGAAGCGGTTTTGAGTTTGGCTACTACTGGACCGAAGGAAGACAAACAAAGTATAGTGGCGTTGTATTTGCCTTCGACTATAAATGGAATCAAAAAGAAGATATTGGATTTGGTTTCCAAGACAAAGATGGTTATTGGGGATTAGATATTACAGTCAGTGCAAGAAGTGCACATAAATTTTAAATAAATAAGGAGTAAATATGAAAAAAATTATTATTTTATCTGTATTATTATTAACAAGTGCGCTATACGCACAAACCATGATGAGTGTTGGTCTTGGTGGAGAGTACAACTACTCAACAGCTACTGAGTATGACACTGTTGGCAACTGGCTCTTAAATACAGTGCTACCAAATGAACCAGGAAAACCGGCTCACTCATTATTACTTATGCTTGAAGGAGAAGCAAGTAACCTTCTTAGTTCTGGCCTTACATATGGTGTAGAGGGGGGAATGGGCTTTGGTATTTCAACAAGGTCAATGATGGAATTCCAGTTTCAAGTGTCGCCTATCATTGGATATAGTTTCATTAATGATAAGTTAATGCAAATATACGTCAACCCTGTAGCCATTTACTTTAATCCTTTTTATCAAGAAGGAATTGATAGAGATGTCATTGCTACACAAATTTTAGACTTTAAAACAGGCCTCAGCTTCACATTTAGTGACCTTGGACTCAGAAACGAAACAGCTGAAGGATACAAAATTGGTTTAACTGTAAACTGGGGACAAGTACGTTTTAACTCGGGTCACAAGGGTTACAGAACAGACTTAGGATTTGGGCTATCCTTTTCCACAAAGAATAGTAAATTTAACTTCTGGGATTAAAACAAACAAAGACTAACTAAAAAAGCCATGTTAATATAATTAACATGGCTTTTTTTTGCTTACTTAAATAAACACTTCTAAAACGCAACGCTTGAACGTGTCGCCCCTGTCAAATTCATTCTTAAACATACCAAATGATGTAGCGCCAGGAGAAAAAACAATATTCTGTGTTTCACTATATTGTTTTTTTTCTAAAAAGTCTTTTACTTCTTTTAGTAATTCTTCCACACTATTGTAGGGGCCAAAGTAATCAATGGCTACTTTTTCTTTTTTCAAAAGGGCGAGCAATTTATCAGTTCCAGTTCCTGCAAGTAAAAAAATCGATTGTAAACTAACACCTGTTACTTCGATAAGTTTATTTACTAGTGGTGAAAAATCGAGCTCTTTATCTGTTCCGCCTGTTATAAGATGCAATCCATTTGGAAATGAGTCAATGGCTGCCACCACAGACTCAGGCACCGTTGCAGCAGAATCATTGTAAAACATATACTCACATCTTTCCTTTTTCCAAGTGTAAAAATACTCTAATCGGTGACCAATACCCGTATACTTTTTTAAAATATCTATAATATCATCATCTTGTATTCCAACTAAACTCATTACACAAGCTGCATTCAAGATGTTTTCTTTATTATGCTCGCCTGGAACTTTTAGGTCATCGAGCCAATCTCCATATTCACCCTCTCCGTACAAAAGCGACTCAGGGATGTCATCTGGATAACGGATAACATTTGCTTTTGCCTCTTTTGCAAAAACGTCTCCCCAGCCTTCTTCATCACAAGAGCATAAAAACACATCTTTCTCATCTTGATCTGCATAAATAAGTTTTTTGTCTTGCACATAGGATTCCATGTTACCATACCAATTTTGGTGGTCTGGAACAATTTTTGTTATTATTGAAATAATCGGCTTTAGCAATTTTCGCCCACGCAAGTCTGCCAATTGCCAACTTGATAATTCTAAAACCACCAGCGGAGGCTTATCCCCAAGTGTTTTATCAATAAAAGTTAGTGGGCTCACCGTGATATTTCCACCAAGTAAGGTTTTTATCCCCGCTTCATTTAATCCATAATGAATTGCACTAACCGTAGAGGACTTACCCTTACTTCCCGTTACTGCAATAATTTTCGACTTTGTAAATTGTAAAAAGATTGAAATATCACTTTCAATCTGTTTTGCACACGCTAAATATTTATTGCCATCATATTTTACAATAGGATTCTTTATAACACAATCGGCATTTTTAAAATCTTCTAGTCTGTGCTCACCAAGAACAAAGCTTAAACGGCTCGTATCTAAAGAAGAGTCATTCATTAAAGAATCAACAGAAGTTTTGAGCTCCTCTTCTGTTTTCATGTCAGTTACCGTTACGTGTGCTCCATGCTTTAAGAAAAACCGCGTTGTCGCTTCCCCTCCGCCATGAAGACCAAGCCCCATCACCGTAATTTTTTTTTCTTTTATATCTTCAAGTGCAGAAAAGAGTCTTTTTATGCCGTAACTATGAGGATTCGTATGCGTTCTAGTAGTATCCATGTAATGTTCTCCTCTGTCAAAACTCAAAAAAATTTATAAACTTGTTGTAAGTGCTTGCCGACTTTTAAACCGCTCTACACCTTGTTCAAGTATTAGTTCAATAACATCTTTGTACGCTAAACCACCTGCTTCACACATTTTTGGAAACATGCTGATTGATGTAAAGCCAGGAAGCGTATTAAGCTCGTTGATATAAATGCTACCTGTATTTTTATCTATAAAAAAATCAACCCTTGAAAGACCAGAGCAGTCTAATGCCTTGTATGCTTTTTTTGCAATGTCTTTGATGGTGGCCTCTTGCTCATCAGTGAGTATTGCAGGAATTATTAAGTCAGCTCCATCTGGGTCGGTGTATTTTGCTTCATAGTCATAAAACTCATGCGTTGGCGCAATTTCTCCAAGTTCGTAGGAGGTTACACAGCGTTTATTTTCCTTTGCATCAATTTTAGAAAGTTCTGCCGTGTTTCCGGTAACAGAACACTCAATTTCACGTGCAGGAATAAAAGGCTCTATAAGTATTTTTTCATCCCACTTAAACGCATTTTCGATAGCGCATTTTAGTCCTTCTTCGCTACTAGCCTTTGCGGTTCCTACAGAACTTCCCGCACAACAGGGTTTTACAAAAAGCGGAAAACCCCACATATTTGCAGCTTCACTACATATAGCTTCTAACACGGAATCTGTTTTTTGAGAAGATTTGACGCAAACATAGGGGACAACGGGCAAGCCCTCTTGTGCCCACACTTGCTTTGCCTTTTCTTTATCCATGGCCAAACTACTTGCCATAACGCCACAGCCACAATAAGGAAGTTCTGCCATTTCTAAAAGCCCCTGCAAGAGCCCATCTTCTCCATACGTGCCATGCAAGATGGGTAACACTACATCAACGCACAACGATTTTCCCTTGCAAAAAAATGCCTTTTGTGTTCCGCCCCCTGGTAGCACCGAAACAAGATTATCAGGTTTTTCTGTAATCGTTAGTTTGCTATTATTATCTAAAAGAACACTTTGTATAACAGATTCGTCTTGCACATACCACAAGCCTTTTTTTGTAATGCCAATAAGCACAAGGCTATGTTTATTTTTGTCGATATTTTTTACCACAGATAGTGCAGATAAAAGTGAAACTTCATGCTCACCACTTTTTCCACCATAGAGTATAGCTACCGTCACTATTTTCCTCCCAATCCCATTTCGTGAAGAGCTTTTTCTGCTTCTTCTATTTCATCATAATCCATTACATAATCTTTGTAAATTATTGAGTTTTCGTGTGCCTTTCCTAATAAAAGCACTAAGTCACCCTTTTGTGCTATAGCAAATGCCTTTCTAATTGCGCTCGGCCTGTCTGGAATAAGAAAAAGCGATTTTTCTCTTTCTAAGTTTGTACAACCTTTTGCAATATCTTCTAATAAGTCCAGGGGATTTTCTCCCCGTGGGTCTTCATCGCTAAGAATTACTATATCGCTATAGGTGGAGGCAATTTCACCTTGTATAGGACGCTTTTTGGTATCTCTTTCTCCCCCAGACCCAAAAATGCTAATTATGTTTCCCTTGATTCTTTTACGTAACGGTGGAAAAATTGTTGTAAAAGAAGACGGCGTATGGGCATAATCTACCAAAACTTCAAAATCTTGCCCTTTTTCAATTGCGGTCATCCTGCCCCGTACTGGAACTAATTGCGGTGCAAGTTCTATCAGATTTTCTATTGGTTGTTCGGTAAGTTTTGCAACTAAAAGCATTGCGGCAAGAGTGTTATCGGCATTAAAGGTTCCTGGAAGATTTATCCTTGTTTCCATCTTTTTGCCATCAGTGCAAACATCGAATGTAACACCTTTTTCATTACCTACTATATTCTCTATTGTATATATCCCAGCAAAAGCATCCTTGTCATTATCTGTGTTAATAGTACTCGATGTAAAGCCTGCTACCTCGTGACCCTTAGCACATTCTGCAAAATAAGACGCTGCAGGGTCTGCAAGATTTACAGCACCCATCGTTGGAACAACAACTTCTTTCCCACTGATTACTTTTTTATGATTATGTAAAGTGAGATTTCTAAAAAGATTTGCTTTGTCGCTTTTGTATTGTTCGTATGTCCCATGAAATTCTAAGTGCTCGTGAGTTACATTCATCATTGCAACACCATCAAATAAAATATCAGCTAACCGACTTGTCTTAAAGGAGAGTCCATGAGAAGACGACTCAATTACCGCATACTCACATCCGTTTTCGAGCATTTGATGCAGTTTTTCTTGGATTATTGGAGCTTCTGGCGTTGTTTGATGTTCAGGATTATTAATAGCTTCATCACCAAGTGAATATTGCACCGTTGAAATAAAACCTGCTTTTTTTCCTAATAGTTGCAAAAACTGCCATATTAAAAAGATTGTGGTGCTTTTTCCTTCTGTTCCCGTTACGCCAAAAGTAATGAGTTTTTTAGAAGGGTAATCATAAAAGCTTGCAGCAATGGGAGACATACTGGCCCTTGCATCTGGCACAGGTATAAGTGAAACAGCTTTTTCCTTTGCATAATCGATTGTCTCTTTTGGCAAGTCACCTTCATACACAACGGCACTTGCATTATTTTCAATTGCCTTTACTACATAATCATTCCCATGTACATGCACCCCAGGAAGAGCAAAAAACAGCGCATCTTTTTTTACATCGCGAGAGTCAAAAACCAAAGAGGATATTAAAACATCAGAGCCATCAAAAGAAAGCCCTTTTGGTAGAATTTGAGATATTTTTTTTGTCATGATTTATTTTACTATTAAATGTACTATTTTTCAAGTGTTAAGATTTCTTCTTTTGTGAGGCCTGTGAGTTCGGCGATAGTTTGTGCATCAAACCCTTTTGCTAGAGCACTCTTTGCCATATCAAGCTTTGCGTTGAGAGCACCTTTTTCTTCACCAAGTTTCATGCCTTTGCGTAGCCCACGCTTTTCGCCTTTAGTAATAAACTCTTTTTCTCGGAATCTTGGGTCAGAGTCCCAGCGTTGTACCCTCATTGCCTCTAAAAACAAGGCTTCTTCTTGTGTGCAGTTTTTATATCTCGAATATGCTTCTCTCATTCGCCTACTCCTTTTCAACAAGGGTTCTATATCCTTTTTTGTTTCAAAGCCATTTGCTTTTTTGAATAATTCTACCCAATTTGCTAAACTACTGTTTTCACTTTGTAGCTTTGAAAGTTCTATAAAATGCACCGTTATGTCCCTGTCGAGCACATCGGTGTGGTCCTTTTCGTTTGCAAGCACGTACCAATTATGATAGTCTTTGCGTCTTTTTAGTACGTTTTCTTTTACAAAGTTTATACCAATTACAGGGTACAACCTTTCGTACTTGTTACCTCTTTTTACCTGTGACACGTACTGTTTTCGAAGATAGTACAAAACCCTCTTTATGAAGAGTGTGTCATCATAAGATTGCATTTCAATGTCGTAGCTTTTGCCGTTTTCATCGACTGCCAAAATATCAAGCTCCGGTTTTTTCATCCAGAATTTTTCGCCTAAGATTACCGGATTCTTTAATGATACCGTTTTTATTTTTGTATGCCCCGAATGTTCAAGAACGGCATTGATTACATCGAGTAGTATTGCCGCACTATCCTCCGCACCAAAGACCATCTTAAAAACGACATCGTTTGTAATGCTAATACCATTATAGTCCACATTGTCATTTTTTTCAAGTTCAGTTTTCATAAAAACCACCTTTGCTAGTAAATTTAGAAACAATTTCCTATATACTATATTTTAGTATTTTTTGTGAGAAATTTGACTGTTTTCCTGTCATACCGAGCGAAGTCAAGGTATCTTTTGAGAAAAAGTGATTTTTCCCCGTCATCCTGAGCGTAGTCGAAGGATCTTTTGAGAAAAAGTGACTTTTTAAGGGTTAGCCGCAGATTACGCAGATGTGCGCAGATTTTTATTGTCGCGTGTACCACGTAGCCTGTCATTCTGATTTTTGCCTCATATCTATTCGCGTGAAGAATCTCCTTTTTCGCTTTACCACCAAGATTGGTCATTGTGTAGCCGCAGATTACGCAGATTTATGGGATTTTTATTGTTTGAGAGTCTATTTAAAAAGCCGTAGTGCCCGACGAGACAAGCGGACACTACGGAAACAGTCTTAATTATGGTAAATATACCTACTCTGCTAATTTTGCGGTGTAGATGCCTGCGACAGCTTTACCGTCAACTACAGGAATGGTATCCGTTCCGTCTGCTTCTAAGTTATCTTGAGGCACCCATTTCCCAGGATCTGCATAGATAATGCCGTTATCATCACCTGTTTTTGGCTTTATTTGCTCGGAGATGTTTTGAGTAAGATTATTGCCAACTTTTAATTGGGTTAAGAAAACATCCCTGAACGTATCA
>CAYJFX010000003.1:0-41287 GCA_964369735.1 uncultured Treponemataceae bacterium | reverse complement strand
CTGGCAGCATCACTTGCACTCAAATTGGTATTCACATCCATGAATAACCTCCTAATGTCTTTATATGGAACTGTCACACGAAAATGTCATTTCGACCGCAGTGGAGAAATCTCATCTACAAAGAGATCTCTCGGCTACGTATCTGCGATGACGGTATTTACAAAATCCTACTCGTGCAACAATGCCAATTTTTAAGCTACGACGTTTATATAGGCCTCATGCCCATATATACTTTGTATTCTTTGTTCACCATCACTTACTAAAGCTATGTTTTCATCATAACGATTTCCGAATGGATTTTTATTGTCATTTTCTTGATTATCGCCCGCATTGTCCTCACCTGACCACGATAAATCAAAGCCGGCTGTATCAAAACCATTTGCATCAAAGGCTTCTTTAAGTGAAGACATATTTGCTTTAAAAGCATTATATGCTTCTTCACTGGCAACCGTTATGCGTCCTGTAAGTACATTATCGGAAATATCTAATTTTATCTTAACATTCCCCAATTCCTCGGGATGTAAAATTAAATTAATTGTTCCTTGATTACCATCTTTAAGAATAATACTACCAGTTTTTACAAGTTCTGATGAATTACTTTGTAATTCGCTTGAAAGCATTGTTCCAAACTGCTGTGCATTAGAAACGGTATGTTGTTGCACCGAACCATCTGCATTAATAATAGCCCCTTGAGGTGTTTGCATACCATTAAAGTTTTGGTTTAAGCTTAAGTCCATTGTAGCATTGCCGTTACCGTCGTAGCTAATGGAGCGAACAAAGTTTCCATCCGCTTGACCTTCACTACTAACACTTCTTTCATCTAGAACACTAATGGTAGGAATTTCAGCGAGAACTTGTTTTGATTTTTTAGAACCATCAGTTAATTCGCTAGCTTGTAAACTTTCCTCTCCAGCTTTTAAACCACCATACTCGTTTAGAACTTGATTTTTTCCATCCAAAGTTCCTGATAAAGCTAATGCATCAAGTCTACCTTTTGTTTCCTCATCTTCTGCTAGCTTTTTTGCATCTTCCAATGCTGTAAGTACTCCTGCAAAGCTTTCACCAATTCCAACTGCACCTTCGTTAGCTAAACCGAGTTTTGTCTCATGTGCGTTTTCATCAGATTTCGCATGTGATACTTTACTTTCAGCATCTTCACTGCTTTCTTTACGAGATTCTTCACTTTTTGCATTTTTTGTAGCCTCACTTTCCTTAAGGGAGTCATCATTTGATGCTTGTGCATTAGAATCAGAATTTGAATCAGTACTACTTTGACCGCTAGATGTTTCACTACTTGGTTGAGTTGATTCAGCTTTCTGATATTCGGGAGGGCCTTCCTTGGCTTGAAACTTGTCATCATTCATTTCATTTTGCAAAAATGAGTCAAACGAGTTTTCACTGTCAATCGGGCTGTTCAGTCCTTGAACATTCCTGCCTATTTCAAGAAAATCTTGAGATTGACTGAGATGAATTTGCATTGCCTGCATCGGCAAACCTCCAGTATAGACTTTTAAACATGTCTACCCTTTAATCATCGTCATTTTTTTTTGGTGAGTTAAATTTTTTGAAAAGATTTTTATAGTATTTTAGCCACAAGAATGACATGTAGCCTGTCATACCGAGCGTAGTCGAGGTATCTTTTTTGTAGCGTAGCCAAGCTTTATTTTGAGAGTACCACGTAGATTGGTCAGGAGTTAGCCGCAGATGAGCAGGATGAAGTCGGATTTTTATTTTTTGAGAGTGCCACGAAGATTGGTTATTTCTAAACCACAGATTTCACAGATTACACAGATTTTTATTTTTTGTGTTTACCACGAAGATTGGTCAGGAGTTAGCCGCAGATGAGCAGGATGAAGTCGGATTTTTATTTTTTGAGAGTACCATGATGATTGGTTATGAGATAGCTGTAAGAATAACTAGGTTAATATCGGATTATGGTGAGCTAAAACTTCCCCACCTGCTCTACCCACATAATTATTACTTGTTAATTATTAATTAATTGAAGCTGGTTTTGATGTCATTTTTCGTTGAATTTCAGCAACTCTGTCGGCTGGCATTAACGATAACCAGTTTGACACTTGAGATGCTGCGCCTTCTGCCGCTGCAATCTCATTAACTTTACGCAAGGTATCGATGATATCTTGGTCATCCATTGCATTTAGTATTTCAACAGCATCGTTAGGTCGCATAGCTGCTAAATCCCTCGCATTTTGTTCAATATTTGTATTTCTATCATCGTAGCGTTCAACTTCATTGTTAAATGTTACTTGTTGCTGCTCTAAGGCTACCCTCATTTCTTCTAGCTCTGACGCAATCTGAAGATTTTGATCTTCAGCAATAGTTACATTTTGCTCTCTTTGATCAAGCTCTTCGCCTAAAATTTCTAGTGATTCTAATCGTTTTGCAAATCTATCATCTTCAAGATTCGCAATGAGGGTTAAGTCAGTTGTAGTGGTAGTAGCTGAAGTTTGTACCTGCAACCCAAACATTGAGTATATTGGAGCAAAAACTGTTCGGGCATTAATTACACCCAAATAGTCAAACCACATCATCCCACCCAAAATTAGTATTACAATGAGTATAAGCATCGCTAGTAATTTTCCAATTGTTTTTCCTTTTGACAAAACAAACTCCTTCATGTGGCGTAAAGCATACTAAAATCTAAAACTCTACTTACTACCATTATACTATAATTTTATAAAATTTGTATAGATATTATTATTTAAATCTTAAAAATTCATTGCGAATTTTAAACCAAACTGCATTGAATCAACACCTTTTTTTGCTGTATCCCAAGTAAAATTAAGTCCAATATCAATAGGATAACCTGTTGCTAAACTAGTATTTAATGATGTTGTTGTGTAAAGGCTTGCCAAAACATGGAGGTCAAAAGAATCATCAAAAAAATGAGTATATCGCACTCCGCTATCAAGTGTTATTCGTTGAAAAAATACATGTAAAAATGATATTGCCTCTTGAATATCATATGAAAATAGTACAATATTTCCACTTGCCTCCCAGTCTGCTGTATAATTAAAATATTTTGTAATGCCAACAGTAAAAGGCATATTTATAGTAAAGCGCGTTGGGTTATTAAACGGCAAGAGTCTTGGCAATAATGCTTCAATAGAGGCCGTATTACCAAATAATAGATCATTTGTATAGCGATTATCACTACCATAGTATTGCTTCAATTGGAATTGATATAAAAGCAAAAAGCCCAATATCTCGTAAGGAGACGCCCCTACCCTTCGTTCTCGCAAAAAATATATTGAGCTAGTATTATCAATGGAATTCCCGTTTGGAATCGAAATATTTGATCCATTTTGATAAAACCATCTAAAAGAATTTACTACCCCCAGGCGGTTATAATTTGAAACAATGGGCGTAAAGATGTCTGCATGTATTTTTGTTGCAGCAAGATCAGTTCCTTTTGAGTTAAAACTCCAATAAGTGTCTCCTGTCAGCGTAAAATTTTGTTCAGTAAAAACAGTAGAAAGTGTAGTGGAATATTTTTGATTAATAGGATCATAGCCACCGCCAAAAACAGTTAACAAGCGTTCGGTAGGATCTAAAAAAAGTAGGCTTAGACCGAGGGATGCACTTTGAGAAAGCTCATCTGAAATAGGATTTAAATTAACAGAGCCTATCAATGGGATAAAAAGTGGGGACGCATAGTACTTTGCGGGATTGTATTTTTGTTTTAGAAAGTCATTCTCATCAACTTCTATATTTTGGATTTCTTTGCTAACTAAAGTCATTTGCTTAAAACTCGTATTTTTAAAATCAAAAACTGAAAGTTCTCTGTGTTCAAAAAATCGAGAGAGATGAACTACCTTTTTTTCTTCACCTTCTTCTATAAAAACAACAGGTGAAAAAACACCTCCAGAACGCTGCTCTTCTTGTACAAAAAGAGTTATTTTATTTTCATTCAAGTCATTTAAATTAAATGTTGCCAATACAGGCTGCGTGTATCGAGACTCTCCAAAGCTCATGTATATATCTGAGCCTATTGCAAACATATCTGTTAAATTCGTTGGCTCATCTATACTGCTTTCAAAAACATAAGTCTGTTGCGTATCATTTAACATATTGTAAATAAAAATTTGCCAAGAACCATGATTTCGGATTGGAACAATAATAATGCCATTTCCGACATCCACAGGGGCAAAAGGAATAACACCGTAATCAAAGCTAATTTCATGGGAAGCACTTTCTAAGTTATCAAGCGAATAAAACATCATTGAAGCAACTTGTCCATTTGTTTTAATTCCGGCTAAAACATGTGTGCTTTCATAAAATGGTGAAAACTCAGAAAAACCTTCAACATCATCAAGCTGTATAATTGTTGCATCACGTATATTTTTTTGAGTTGCAATAATTCGTTTTCTACTTACATCAAACACTGAAGTAATATTTTTTTTATTAGCATCTCCTATCACTCCAGAGGAAGTTATAAATGCTCCGTCGCGTGAAAATGATAATCGGGTGTTTAGGCTAGTCGTAAATAAATAGTCTGCTTTTTTATTTGAATCCATATTTTCCAAAAAGAACACGTTTCCAGAGTATGCATCTTGCCATGCTATCCCTTTTGGAAAAGCGGTAACATTATTAAAAAGATGAGGACTATTATAAATTTCCTTAGAATCTGCTTCTATATTAGGCATTGCAACAGATTCTTCAAAACCTTTCCAAGCTTGGTCTATTGAAATACCATATATTTTCTTAAAACTTACAGTATAAGTTCGCAAATCAAATTTTGTACTGATATTCCAGTATTCAACAAGTTTTTTTGCTCCGTATTCATGGTATAGGTATTCCGTAAAAGCGCCACCAAAAATATATGGTAGAGACCCATCAACATACAGAGTGTTAGCACCTGCAATATCTGACCAATCGGGGAAGGCCTCTTCAATCTTTGCCTGGCGAACAACATGCATACTATATGAGTCATTTAGCCTGCCAAAACCATCCATACTTTCAGCCAAAACCGCAATACCTTCTGACATAGAAGTAGGCATATCTACTGCAGTAAGAATTGGTGTAACATGATCTAGTAGACATGAGTTTTGCAAATTGTTTTTAAATGAAACAGCATGAATTAATTCATGGTAGAACACAGACAAAAAAGTATTATCATAAACGGCAAGAGATTCATTTGGCAAAGTGTCATACATCACAATTCTGCTGTATGGTAAAAATGTAAAGTATGCGTTTAAAACATCTGTTTTTTGTGTAATAACAACTGGCATACGAACTAAAGTTTTTACACTTAAAAAATTTGCAGCTTTTATGTATAAGTCATCAGCATGGTGGGCTAAGTGTTGTGCAGTTTGTTCTGAAGCTTGAGAAAAAATAATATCAAAGTATTCTGTTTCAATTGTATATAGCTTTTCAAATATTGACACTGCACTATTCGACTGTGATGTAAGAAATGCTTGATTTATAACAAAGTACAGTACTAAAAGAGAAAAAAACTTTCGGCTAAATAGCTTACGAAATTGAACCAGCAACAGCTGCCCCTAGCGTAATTGCGTTGTCCACAGTTACAATTTCATAATAACGATGACATTTTTGCAAAAGCTCAGAGTTTAGATAACCTTCAATTCTGCTTTTGAGATTATGAGTTTTATAGAATGTTGTCCCATCACACAAGATACTTACTGGAATACTTGGATTTTTTCCCTCTTCACTTTTTAACACTGTTGCGCAAATTAGGGCTGCTGTTAAGCGAGCACACCGGTCAACAAATGCATCAAGAAGTGCAAAAAGAATATCTCTGTCATCCTGATTGCCTTTAGAAATCGCGCCACCTAGAGTTGTTTCTACATTAAATGGCGTATAAAAAAATCTATCCATATCAAAAAGGGTAAATGTTCCAACATCGAGTAAGGCCTTTGATGCCCCTTGTGAAAAAAGCCCATCAGCGCAAGCTTGTTTTACCGCAAAAGAGGCAACAGCACCTAAATATGCACCAGAGCACATTTTTTCCATAATGTATCTTCCAGGTGTATTTGTTGTTTTATCAAAGGCTATATCAAATTCACTTCGAGCTAGTTTTCCATACAAGCCAGATTCTGCTACAATTATTTGCTTTTCAGGTACACTTCTTGTAGAACTTTCAATTTTTTTTATAGGATTTTTCTCGATATATGCGGTATTCATTCCCGTACCTAGTATAACACCAATATATGAAGAATACTGTAAACCGCCAGTTGCAGTTGAGGCGCCTGCTAAGAGTGCTGCTGTGGTATCATTTAAAAGAACAATACGCTCTGGTCTTTCCCACCCTCTTTCAACAAGAGCATTAGAGAGATTTTCGCCTACAAGTGAACCTATAACCTCAGGTGCCTTTATTTCTTTTGAAAAACTGATTACCTCTCCATCGCCATCGGGAGTTATTTTCATTGCATACGAAAAGCAAAAGCCTATTTTTTTAGCCTTCCCTTTTACGTGATCAAGGTTTGTTGCTATAGTATCAAAAAACTCTTTTTTTGAAAACTCGCGTTCTATGCCAGGCATAGAGGATTTTTGAAAATCGCTAATTGTAGGATTTCCTTCATTATCAAAGGTTACAAGGCATACGCGAAAGTTAGTTCCACCTGCATCAATAACAATAATTGATTCATTTTTTGGAGGTTCCTTGGGAGGATTAGCCCATGTTGGTATCATTTCTTGGGTGCTTTGAAAAAAATCAGATCCTGGTTCTGCATCTAGGCCTAGTTGCATATCAAAAAGAATACCCTCAGCTGTTGAAAGTACATCTGGAGCATTAACATACATACCGTGTTTACCTAAAAAAGCTGATATTTTTTCATGAATTGTCATTGTGTTTTCCTTTTATCATTTAAATCCGCAGATTACACAGATTTTGACTATCTAATATTTTAGTACTATACGTTTATATTCTAAACTTTTTGCACCAAAGTTTATTAAAAGACCTCTTTTTTTGCTTGATGCTTTAAGGTAATTGATTACTTGAAATATTTCAATTTCAGTTATTTTGTTGAGTGCTTTTAACTCAACTACAATTGAATTATAACAAATAAAATCTGCCCTATAATATAAATCTAACATTTTATTTTTGTATATTATTGGCAGCTTATCCTCACGTGAAAATGGTATCTGCTTTTCTTTAAATTCGCAGCTTAATGCTTCTTGATAAACAGCTTCTAAAAAGACACACCCTAACTCATTATGGACTGCCATTGCAGCTCCAATTATGGCATAAGTCTCTGCATCTGTGCTAGTATTCAAAGTAAACCTCTAAAATAGAAATCCCATTAATCTGCGTAATCTGCGGATACACACTACCATTTTCACACTAATTAATAGTTATTTTTGGTCTAATGCTGCGATTCCTGGAAGTGTTTTCCCTTCTAAGAATTCTAGTGATGCACCACCACCAGTTGAAACGTGGCTCATTTTATCTGCTAGCTTAAACTTGTTAACTGCAGCAACAGAGTCACCACCACCAACAACACTTACAGCGCCTTTTCCGGTAGCTTCTGCCACAAAGTGTGCAACTTCGCCGGTTCCTTTTGCAAAGTTTTCAAATTCGAATACTCCAACAGGTCCGTTCCATACAATAGCTTTTGCGCCAAGAATGATTTCTTTGTAAATTGCAATAGTTTTAGGTCCAACATCCATAGCCATTAGATTGTCCGGAATATCAATTGCATCAACTGCAATTGCAGCTGCATCTGGGCTAAATGTTTCTGCACAAAGATGGTCAACTGGAAGTATAATTTTTGCACCTTTTTCGTCTGCTGCTTTTAACAGAGCTTTTGCTGTATCGATAAAGTCATCTTCTACTAAAGATTTACCTACTGTGTGGCCTTGTGCTTTTAAGAATGTATATGCCATACCACCACCAATAATAAGTGCCGATGCATTTTTTAGTAAGCTTTCTAAAACAGCAATTTTTGATGATACTTTAGCGCCCCCAACAATGGCAATCATTGGTTTAGGTGGCTCTGTTACCATAGGTTGTAAGTATTTTACTTCTTTTTCCATTAAAAATCCGCCAACTTTTACGTCAACAAATTTTGAAGCTGTTACAGTTGAGGCGTGTGCTCGGTGAGCTGTTCCAAAGGCATCGTTTACATACACATCGCCATAACTTGCAAGTTCTTTTGCAAGTACTTCTTGTTCACTTAAATCTTTTGAAGTTTCTTCTTTGTGGAAACGGGTGTTTTCGAGCATCATGATGCCACCTTCTGGAAGTGCATCAACTGCTGCTTTTTGACCCATACATGAGTCAGCAAAAGCTACATCTTTTCCAAGAAGTTTTGCAAGATATTCGCAAACAGGTTTAATTCTGTTTTTACCATTAATAAATGCTTCTTTATCAAATGACTTTCCGTCTTTTGCAGCCTTTTCTTCTGCTTTTTTAGCATCTTTTGCAGGGTCTCCTAAGTGACTCATTAATACTAAGCTTCTTGGGTTTTGTTCTAAAATATATTTAATGGTTGGAAGTGCTGCTTGAATACGAGTGTCGTCTTGTACAACACCTTCTTTCATTGGCACGTTAAAATCTACACGCATTACAATGCGTTTTCCACCTAATTCAACATCTTTTACTGTTTTAATCATATTCTTTCTCCTATAAAAATTATTACTATTTTTGGTTTGAGAAGTTATCCTCGATAAGAATAATTATAGCAATTCGAGGGTAAAAAGTAAACACGTAGATAATTAATAATTAGAAATTAATAATGAATATTTTTTTTACCTAGCCTGTCATTCTGACTCTACTTTCTGCTAGGCTACAGGAAGAATCTCCTTCGTGGCTTGTAAGTATCTTTATTCTTGTACCTCCCTCCAAGATTGGTCAGGAATTATCCGCAAGAATAACACTAGAATTACGTAGATTTTTATGTTTTTTTTACACACTTTGAAAGATTTTTTATAAAATTTGCTTAAAAAAAGCTATCAAAAGCCTCGTAAGCATAGCGATTAATGGTTTTCCTATACTCAAGATATTTTTGCAAAAACTCTTTGCCTTCGTGCGTAAGGGTACTCCCACCACCACCTTGCCCACCTGTTTTTCGGTCTATGAGGTTAAATTTAAGTTCTTTTTCTGCTCGTTTTATTATTTTCCATGCCTTGCTATAGGCCATGTTCATTGAAGTACAAGCTTCAGAAAGTGAGCCCAGCTTTTCAACTTGCTCCAAAAGCTCTGCAATACCGTTACCAAAAAATATTTCAGAGCCTTTAAGTTTTACAGATATTATTGCTTCCATAATGTACCCTTAACAGCATTTTTCCACAGATTACACAGATTTTTTTTGCATCCACCATCTAGCCTGTCATTCTGGCTCTGCCTTTCTGCTGGGCTCTGGAAGAATCTCCTTTGTGGCGTAGAAAATCTTTTATTTTGTATTTAGTAATTTTTCAATATCTTCATCGGTGAGTGACACATGGTAGAAAAGCTCATAAAATTCTTTTACCGTTTTTTCAAAATCTAAGTCGCTACCACCATATGCTAAATGTGAAATCCACTGCACTCCTATAAGTCTGTTTACGCCAATAGGGCGCCCAACCCAGCTAAAGGGTGTTTTGGGAACACCGTAAACGCGATGTTCTTGTACTGCTTTTAAATCCTTGTATACAGGGTTCGCTAAAAAATCTTCAACAGCCTTATATTGCGACACGCCTTCTTTTGGCTCTCCATTTACTAATACTATATCAGGATTCCATGCAATAATCTGTTCTGGCGAAACACTTACCCTACTTTCAGAGCCAAAAGAAACTTCTGAAACATTTTCTACACTTGCTAAATCTAATTCTTGGCTAGAAGGCGAACCTTTTGGAATGGTATCAAGGGACGCAATTCCATCGCCAAAATATACTCGCGCCTTATTTTCGCTGCTTATCGCTTTATCAAAAATGCCTCGAACATAGTCTGCTCTTTTATGAGCTTCTGTTTTAACATCTAGTAATTCGCCTAAAAACTCATAGGTTGCATCTGCATCAACTAACTGACCTTTTATTGCAATAACTGGCTTTGCTAGTGTTGTTTCTAGGTTTTCGATGTCTGAATATAATTTATCGCTAATAGTTTGAAAGTATACGATAATTATATCAGGATTTACGCTCAATACAGCCTCATAGTTTACCCTCGCATCTTGACCAAAGGCTGGAAGATTTTGATACTCCTCTGCAATAAACTCCTTTTCCGCTTCGTTTGGAGCAAAGTTCCACGCTACAAGTTTTTCAGGTGCAAGTGTATAGAGAAAGATTGTTCCAATTGGGTTTGTTGAAAAAACCGTAGTAATTTCATTTGGAACTATAACAGTCCTACCTGCCATGTCTACAATAGTCTTTCCTTCACCAACTGTGGTATTCTCATTATTTCCACCTGCATAGGTATGTAGTACAACTAAGAGTGTAAGCAAAACAATAACAAATCTTTTTTTCATGTGATAATCCTTTTATTCTTGACTTTTTGTGTAAGTAGCGTTATTCTTATATTAGTATAACGCTTAAAACATATAATACCATGACTTTTATAAAACGTCAAGAAAAAAGTAGATTGCATGACCGAATACAAACATAAAAATGTCACACCTATCCTCATATTCCTAATGGTAGCTTGCATAATTCTTGTAATTGTGGCACTCTCACTTGGTTATTATAAGCTTAGTTTTCAAGACACACTCAGTGCACTTTTTTTTATGCAAACGAGTGATGCCCAGGCAGTGAATATTATTCATAATATAAGGCTTCCTCGCGTAATAGCAGCCCTCTTGATTGGATCCTCGCTTGCGCTTTCGGGTGCAGCCTATCAAGGGATGTTTAAAAATCCGCTTGTGTCACCTGATATTTTGGGAGTTTCTTCAGGTGCGAGCGTAGGAGCATCAATTGCAATACTTATGTCTCAAAGCTTTGTTGTAACACAAAGCCTTGCATTTTTATTTGGTCTTATTACCGTTGTTATTTCGTACACCATAAGCTTAAAGTCAAAGTTGTCTCAAACTATTTCACTCATTCTAACGGGCACCATGATAGGTTCTGTATGTACATCAATAGTGTCTATGATAAAATATGTTTCGGACCCAACTGATACCCTACCATCCATTACCTTTTGGCTTTTAGGAAGCTTATCAAAAATTCAAACCAATAGTATTTTATTTAGTGTTATTCCAATTGTGATAGGAATGATAACACTTTTTTTAGCACGATGGAAGCTTAATGTGCTTATGCTAGAAGATGATGAGGCAAGAACTCTTGGCATAAACCCCTTAAAATGGAAACTCATAATAATACTTGCTTCAACCCTCTTAACATCCGCTGCAGTATGTTTAGGCGGGCTTATTGGTTGGGTTGGCTTAATGATTCCTCACATTGCCCGATTTATTTTTGGTAGTAATTATCGATACCTTATCCCTAGCTCAAGTATTCTCGGGGCTATTTTTTTACTTGCAATTGACACGCTCATACGAACAGTTTTTCAATCGGAAGTTCCTATCGGAGTTTTTACCGCAATAATTGGCGCCCCCTTCTTTCTCTTTTTAATCATTCGACGCCCAAAGTCAAATACAGGTGGCTATCTATGATTTTGCAAGTACAAAACCTCAGCGGTGGATATGGGAAAAAAATTATTTGTAAGAATATCTCATTTAACATAGAAAAAAAAGATGTTGTATGCATCGTTGGTCCTAATGGTTCTGGAAAAACAACTCTCATTAAACTCATCTTGTCATTGCTAAAAAAAACAAATGGAAATGTTTATATAAATAACCAAGAAACAAGTCAATTAACAAGCAGAGAACGTGCAAAAATAGTTGCCTATGTACCACAACAACATAGCTTACAATTTTCTTTGTCGGTTTTTGATGTTGTGCTCATGGGTAGAACAAGCCATATACCAGGGTTTGCAAGCCCAAGTCAAGAAGATGAAAACTTTGTAAAGAAATGCTTAGAGGAACTTAAACTGCAACATCTTGCATGTGAACTATACGATACTTTAAGCAGTGGTCAAAAGCAAATGGTTCTCATTGCACGAGCATTATGCCAAAAACCTCAAATACTTATTATGGATGAGCCAACTGCAAACCTCGATTACTATAACCAATCTCTTGTAATTAGAACAATACAAAACCTCTCAAAAAGCGGTTATTCAATTCTTATAACAAGTCATGATTTAAGTCAACCTTTTATATATGCAAACAAGGTCGCAATGTTAAAGAGGGGCTTATTACATACATTTGATACTACCGAAAAGGCACTTACAAAAGAAAACCTCGAAGAAGTATACGAATTAAGTATGGATGTACTTTCCGCAAAAGATTGTAATGGAACCATTAGAAAGATGTGTGTACCGTGCTAATTGTACCTAAGCAAAAATATACAAAATAAATTATTGTATATTTTTTTATACTAATATTAAAAAATAGCCACTTTTACCATTGAAAAAAACTATAAATAGCTATATACTATTTATTGGAGAGAAAAGTGAAGAAAATCCTAGTTGCATCTGCAAATATTCGAATAAAAAAAGCATTAGATCGCATAAAATCAAAATATGCCGCTTATTTTGATTTCGACTTTTGTGTTAGCACAGAAGAAGTTATACGAACAATCAGCTACGAATTACCTGAAATAAAAATTATTGACTTTACCTCTTCTCAAATTAAGTGGCGAAAGATACTCCACGCTATTGGAGAAGATCCATGGCTTCATAACGGTGGAATTATCGCCATTGCAAAAGACTCAGCACAAGTAAGCATGATTGAAAGTTTAAAAAATAATAATATTATGATTGTGCAAACAGTAAATAATTTTATTAAAAACTTTTCAAGTCTTTTACGCATACTCCTACAAAATCAGCAATTTTTATATAGCAGGGGTGTTCAAGATGAATTTGGTGAAAAAGAATCATGGTCCTTTGTAAGTAGAAATACACCCTTTGACATCCAAGTTTATACAAGTTTTTTGGTTAATTATCTCTATAGTTCAAACTACATAGATGACGAAAATCGCTACAAGCTTCAAACAGTACTTATGGAACTTTTGTTTAATGCTCTTGAACATGGAAACTGCGGCATTGATTATGATGAAAAAACTAACTGGCTCGAGAAGGGAAACGATATTCTTGACCTCATAGCGGAGCGGAACAAAGATCCAAAGATTGCCCTAAGACGAATACATATTACATACACCTTAACAAAGGCACACTCTGAGTTTATCATACGAGATGATGGAGATGGTTTTGATTGGAAAAAAAGGTTAAGTGCAAAGGCTCAAGTTGGCATGCATGGCATGGGTGTAAAAATAAGTGAAAGTTTTGTAAAAAAATTAAAATACAACGAAAAGGGTAATGAGGTGAGCTTTTCTATTCCAAATACCCAAAATGAAGTTAACACCGTACCGTTGATTATTTCACCGTACACTGCCAGTGAATATAATGATAAAGAAGTTGTTTGTAAACAAAATGAACCAAGCAATAACTTGTTCTTTATTGTTTCAGGACGATATGCGGTATATGTAAATCGAAAACTTGTGTCAATATTAACTCCAAAGGACATGTTTATTGGGGAAATGTCATTTTTATTAAATGATAGACGCTCTGCAGCTATTTTATCAGTTGGAAAGGGTCGTCTTATAAAAATTCCAAAAACAGCTTTTTTAAGCCTTATACGAAAAAATCCGCACTACGCAATATTCTTATCAAAGTTACTTGCACAAAGGCTGTACAGACAAACACAAAAGAATATCAATATGCAAAAAAGCTAATTTTGAACAGAAAGCCTCACAGTAGGATTTTCTCCGGGGAAAAGACTTAAAACATGTTTTTCAAAATCTCGAATTTCTGTTGAGTCATGAGTAACGTGCAATATAGTACTCTCTCCCCTTTCTGCTATAGTACCCATAAAGGTAAGTGTTTTTTCTCGCCATTCATCATCAAGACCATGGCAGGGCTCATCTAAAATAAGTATTGGAGAAGCCTTTACAGCAGCTCTCATTATGAGTAAAGCTCTCTGCTCTCCATAGGAAAGTTTTGCAAAATTTTCATTCTCTCTTCCTCCAAAGCCGCCGAGATGAAGCCATTTTCTTGCAAGCTTTTGCTCTATAGGGGAGCGCTGCTCATATAAACCAATTGAATCATGAAA
Source organism: uncultured Treponemataceae bacterium (assembly GCA_964369735.1). Taxonomy (GTDB): domain Bacteria; phylum Spirochaetota; class Spirochaetia; order Treponematales; family Treponemataceae; genus CAYJFX01. The sequence continues at coordinate 27,170 of CAYJFX010000003.1, read as the reverse complement.
TCCTGACAGCACAACGGCCTCTAAATCAATGCCACCGAGCATTTTATATTCTACATGTAGTCGATATGATACAAATCCAATTTGTTTTTTTATATCCCAAATAGTTTCACCTGTTCCCCTTTTTTTTCCAAAAAGCCATATATCATTACAATATACCTGTGTATTATCACCGGTTATGAGTTCAAGAAAAGTTGTTTTTCCAGATCCATTTGGACCTTGTATGAGCGTGTGCTCCCCTTCATTAAGAGTCCAATTAACACCTTGCAAAACCTTATTGTCACCCCAGCCTACGTTCACATTGTTAAAGCGAATCAGTTCATTTTTTTCTGTATGATGCTCATAGGTAAAATGAGTTGTTTCACTTTCTTCATATATGTTTTCAAGCTCGGCTAAAAAGTTTTTAGTAGCTATGGCATCATCTTGAATGTGCTCCGCTTTTCGCTTTCTTAGAATAGTCTCATACTCGTGCCTACTTCCGATAAATGAAATATCATCCCCTGAAAATTCTACAATGTTTTTAATTGACTCAGGAATATCAGCAAATCTCTCAACACTAAGAATAATACGCTTTTCTTTTTTGTTTACAAGATTTTCAATGTAGGTAAAAAAAGCAATACGAGATTCTGCATCAAGCCCCGCAAAAGGCTCATGTAAGAGCATAAGAGCATGTTCTTCTAAAAGGGCTTTGCATAAAAGAGTTCTTCTCATTTCACCTGTTGAAAGATATTTTAAGCCCCTAGTAAGAATGTGTGTAATTCCAGTAAGATTCACGAGTGGATGGGTCTCAAAATTTACATTGTTTGTAACTTCACTTAAGTATTTTGAAACAGTACGTCCTACATCTACACCACCCTCAACATACTCACTATCATCATTTTTTCTCTCTTCGATTAATAGCATTGTTGCAAGCTCTAACGAAACAACGGACACCTCTTTAGAAATAAGGGAATTAAAAAAACTTTGTTTTACAGTTGATGACTTTCCGGTTATACACCACGATTCATTTGAGCAAAGGAGTTTTTGAGAAAGTTCATGTATTGTTGGGGTGTCAAGAGTATTCATAAAAATCCTTTATTGAATTTGAGTTATCCACAGATTACACAGATTAACACAGATTTTTACTTTTTGCAATCATCATCCAACTTGAATGTTTAAAAAGCGTTAAGGGACGAATCGCAACGTCCCGGCGGTTTTTTGCTACTTTTTTGGCGGCAAAAAAGTAGACCCCAAAACGGTAGTTTTATGAAAATATGATTTAAATCAAAAAAGCAAAGTATGGCTGCAAGGCATAAAAAACATTAGTATTTAAAATCGCTTCCGCCTATAAACTCTCTAATAATTGACTGACTAGGCACAAGGTTTGCTGGTATTGGCGCAAAATTATCTAAAAACCTAAGTATCCTTGTAGCTTCATCATACTCCTTATCGAGCGGTGTTACGCAACGCAAGAGAGGGTCTGCATATACCTTAAGTACCGCAAGCTCATAATCAAGCGCAGTATTTAACATAACATCGGCATTGTTTTGATATGGGAATATGTATGCCCTCTCGCCTCTGTGTACGTTTTCCCACATTCGCATAGTGTCTACTGCAGACTTTGCACGGTAGTTGTAATCCCGAACAATACGTCTTACAAGTCTGTTATCACTCGTAGATATTCTATTGTGATCATCTAGGTTTAGCTGTGTGAGAGCTGAAAGGTATATTTTGAATTTTTCATTTTTTGGAATTGATGATGTAAGTTTATCATTTAGACCATGAATACCTTCAAGAACCAATATTTCATTTTTATGAAGTTTCATCATTTTGCCGCTTTTATAACTCTTACCATCATTGAAGTCGTACGCAGGAAGCTCTATTTCTTTTCCCGCAAATAAGTCAGTTAAATCTTTGTTTAATTGTTCAACATTAAGTGCTTCTAGGCATTCATAATCAGGCTGGCCTTTTTCATCTAACGGCGTTTTATCTCTACCAATATAATAGGTGTCAAGTTCTATAACTCTCGGAGTAAGACCCACAACTTTTAACTGCATAGATAGTTTTTTTGAAGTAGTTGTTTTACCAGAGCTAGAGGGACCCGCAATTAGAATAACCCTTACATCTTTTCTTTGATAAATAGTATCTGCAATATCTGCGATACATTTATTTTGAAGTGTTTCTGTAATGTTTACAAAGTCTTTTATACCCTTATTTGCTATCATTTCATTGAGTGAGGCCACCGATGTCACACCAAGAGTTTTTCCCCAATCTTTGTAGCGCTTATATACATTAAAAAGCTCGGGTACATCCTTGTGCTCTTGTATTACATTTGGGCGTGATGTTGATGGAAATTGTAGTAAAAAACCTTCTTGATATTGCAGTAAATCAAACAAGCCTAGCTTTCCTGTTGATGGATATAAGGGGCCAAAATAAAGGTCGGAAAAGTTTCGTAAAGAATTAATCTTATAGCTACGCCTAACTAAAAAGTTTAATTGTTTTCTTGTTTCAGTAAGACCAAGTTTTTCAAGTAATTCTGTTGCTTCTTTATAAGAAACTATACGTTGCTTTATACATAAATCGAGCGCAATTATTTCTTGCATCTTTACTTTTAATGCTTGAATTTCGTCTTTAGTAATGCATTCATCTCTATCGATAGTGTAATAATAACTATAGCCCAAACTATGGCCAACAACAAGACGGGTTCCCTTAAAAACCTCGTGCGCTGCAGCTGCAAGCACAAAACAAAGAGAGCGCCTATACACTCCCGACCCCTCACTTGTCCCAACTAACACAGGCTCGATGCTTGCGTCAAAATCAATAGTGCTTATTAAAGAACAGATTTCGTTATTTATCCGAACAGCAATAATGGAGTCTTTGTCTTCATCAAAGTTATCGATATAGTCACCAATAATTGACCCTCGCTCTACGCTTACAGCTTTGTTGTTTGGAAATGTTATTGTAAATGAACTCATATCTATAGTATATCATGGGAATTCGTAATTCGCAATTAATATTTTTTTTATTTTCCTTTTTATCTCGGTCTAAAGCTTATTCACCTTTTTTAAGGTCATATAGTTTTTTTCGTAATAGAAGTTCAACAAAGGCTTCCTTTTCCATAGGTCGTTCAAAATAATAACCTTGTGCATAATCGCAATCAATATCTTTAAGCCATTTTGCTTGCTCGAGCGTTTCAACACCTTCTGCTACTACCGACATTTTTAAACCCTTAGCCATTTTTATCACATCCGCAACAACAACACTCATCTTTGAACCGCTATCATGGTCATCAAAAAAAGCTTTATCTAACTTTAATATATCTGCTTTTATTGCGCCAAGTCGATTTAGGGAAGAGCCGCCTGCACCAAAATCATCAATTGAAATTAAAAAGCCCATTTTTTTTAACTCTTTTATCTTCGATATAAAATTTTCCCCATCTTCAATAATAGCACTTTCGGTTACTTCAAGCTCTATCTCAGTGGGTAAAAGCCCATGCTTTGCAACACAGCCCTTTATGCTAGTGGTTATTGAATCATGGAGTATTGAATTTGCAGAAAGATTCACTGATATTCGAGGAATATCCATTTTGCTATAGTTCTCAACAATAAATTTACAAACATTTTCTAGAACATACATATCTAAGTGAAAAATAAAGCCATTTTCTTCAAAAACGGGAATAAACGCATCAGGGAAAATTTGAGGACCATCTTTGGGCCTCCAACGCACTAATGCTTCTGCCCCACCCACGCTCAAACTTTTAAAGTCAATTTTTGGTTGATACACAACCACAAATTCTTCATCTTTTAGAGCTTGTTCCATCTTTAAGGTGACGGAAATTTTATCTTCAAAAGCCTTTCTCATAGTGCTATCAAAGGTTATAAAGGTATTTTCGTGTATCGCTTTACCTTCTAGCCTTGCAACATCTGCGTATCCAATAATGGCCGAAACCTTTTCAGAACAATCATTTATGATAATATTCCCAAAAGATACTGTAAAACGATAGTCCTTTCCTACAACCTTTTGAATACTCGGTCGAATATATTCGTAGTATAACTTATCCATAGTTAGTGTAGTATTGATTTTTCGAAGAATTAAAAACTGGTCTGCCGTTTTGCGAGAGATGTAGTCTGTTTCGTCTGTTAATATACTTTTTAGTGTATTTCCAATTGCTAAAATTACCTCATTTCCCTTTTCTACACTTAAATACAAATTCATTGCTTTAAATAAGTCGATGTCAAATGATATTAGTTCATATTCATCATTTTGTGCATTTTCTAATATCTTTATCATCGTCTCTCGACAATAATCCATTGACATCAATCCCGTTAATACATCAGTTTTATACACGTTTTGCATCATTTTTCTATTTTCATTTTTAATTTGCAATGCTATGGAGCAAAATATGGCAACTAATATTAAACCGAATATAACGAAATAATACCAATTCTTTGCCAGTAATTCTGCAATTGAAGGTTCGTAATAAAATGATGACATTTCTCTCACAAGTAACTCGTCATAACGGTCTGTTGGAATGTTATCAAACATTACATTGAAAATTGGAACAAGGTCTTGTGCTATATCGTTTGCTATAGCAAAGCAAAATTTTAAGTTAAAATCTGCAGCTAAAATATATGAATTGGAATCATTTAAATATGAGTTTGCGTAGGGAAGCCCACTTTCGGTAAAGACAGCCATATCAACTTCTCTTTTTTTATACGATTTTAGTAAATCATCAAAGGTATTAAAAAAAACAATCTCATTGCCTGGACCTTCACTCAAAAACCTTTCAAAGTCTGGGTGAAGATATTGTGAAATTCCCATCTTAGGAGCAGCACTCAATATTGCCGATATACTTTCACTTTCGCTAACCACTTCCTTCGGAACTATTGCAAGCATTGGCTCTTCATAATACACTTCAGTTACAGTAAAGTTATTTTTTTGTTGGCTTCTATCCCCAATAGCTGAGATAATAATATCACAGTCATCAGGAAAACTATCTGGATCTGCTAGAGAATAAGGATAGTATTCAACGTCAAAATCATAAACCGAAATAAGCTCTTCTAAAGCTGCCACTATCGCGCCATCGGCTTTACCTTCTGAGTTTGTGTATGTCAATGGTCTATTATTATCTTCATACCCTACCCTCAGCGGACGCATTCTAAGCATGGCAAGTTCTTCTTTACGTAAGTCTCTGTGAAATAAATAGTTGTTGCTATAGTGATATTTTGCAGCCAACTGATTAAAAAAAAGACCCTCTTCTGAGACAAGTACATATAAAGCTTTTCTTAATCCTTCTGCCAAAACTTCATCTTCATTTCTAGTCATTAAATATGTATATTGTTTTGAAAGATTTAATATGCTTTCATATTCTGTTGATGTTTTATCGGTGGAATATGACAAGTATAAATCTGCCTCCAACTCTCTGTAGTTATAAAAATCTGCCATCGAATAAGTAACTGCTATATTGTTTTCACTTAAATACTCATCTAAATCTTCATTTGCAGGGTTCCCATGATATGTTGCAACAGTTTTTCCATTAATGCTTTGTGGATCGTCATACGGAATGTTTAAATCCTTATTGGCAACGAGACTCATCTGTACAGAATTAAAAGGAAAATCAACGTATAAGAAATTATCTTCTCTTTTCTGCATTCGATAAAAGAGTCCAATAACATCAACTTCGTTATTTTCTAAGGCATCAAACAGACTACCACTTAGTTCAATAAACTCAAAGCGGTAGTTGCTAATTTCTTCTATTTTTTTTAGAACTTCGTAGCCATAGCCTTCATTACCATCATTATCAATGTTTTCAACTAAATCATCATTGGGAAAGTATCCAACTCTTATAATTTCTCGTTTTTCTAACGCGAAAAGATTAAAAGCGGAGAAAAAACCTACACCTACTAACACAAAAGCAAACTTTTTTAAATTCATAATGGGACCTCTAATAATACACTGTATCTTATACACAGCTATTTTTTCACTGAGCGTGTATAAAATGATCCTCATAACTTTTTCACGCAAATCGACTTTTTTTTATAGATAATTTATACCGTTTTTGTAGCAATGTGTCAATATTCTTTGACAATACATCATTTAAAATTTTATTTTCTATATTTTCGACAGCATCAAATGTTACACCTCTAAAACTATTTCCAAAATAACATATTGTGGAAATTCATAATGTGAAAAGAAAAAATTAATAATTCCTTTGCCCAACATCAAAAAGCCCTGTAGTATTGTTTGGAGCACTAGTCTCTAATGAATACGTCCTTTTAGAGCTTAGTAAATCAATGAAAGCCTCTCTTTCCATTGGTTTTTCAAAATAATATCCTTGGGCATAATTACAGTCAAGACTTTTAAGCCATTTCGCTTGCTTAAGAGTTTCTACGCCCTCGGCAACAACTACCATGTTAAGCGCTTTAGCCATGTTTATAACATCAGTTACAACAACTTTCATTTTTTCTTCACTTTCTTGGGCATCAAAAAATGCTTTGTCAAGTTTTAGTACATCAGCTTCAATAGCCGCTAGTCGGTTTAATGATGAAACACCAGCACCAAAATCATCAATGGATATCAAAAACCCTAAAGATTTTATTTCATTAACTTTTGAAACAAATCTACCTTCATTTCCTATTATTGCACTTTCTGTTACTTCCAATTCAATTTCATGGGGCTCTAATCCGTATTTTAGTATTATATTTTGTATGTTTTCATAGAGAGCATCGTTTAGTATTGAAGCCGCTGAAAGGTTTACAGAAATACGTGGCACACATAGTTTTTCAGTATTTGTAACTAAAAATCTGCATACCTCCTCTAAAACATACATATCCAACTGAAAAATAAATCCATTTTCTTCAAATACGGGAATAAAAGAATCAGGAAAAATTTGATTACCTTCTCTTGGTCTCCAACGTACCAATGCTTCTGCTCCACCTACCTTAAGCGTTTCAAAATCTATTTTTGGCTGATACACAACAACAAATTCGCGGTCAAGTAGAGCTTGTTCCATTCGCAAGGTAACCGATAACTTATTATTAAAATCTTTTCGCATTTTATTGTCAAAAGTAATAAAAGTATTTTCGTGCTTGTTCTTTCCTTGCACCCTCGCTGCATCAGCATGCCCAATAAGTGCTGAGACTTTCTCTTTATGGTCACTAATTATTACATTGCCAAAAGACATAGTAAACTGGAATCTTTGTGCAAGGATGGTTGAAATGGTCGGTAAAATATGATTATAGCAAAGATCTTCTAGTGTTAAACTACTACCAGACTTTCGCAAAATAAAAAAGTGCTCTCCTGTTTTTCTCGTTATATACACTGTTTCGTTGGCAAATACATCTCGTAAGGTATTAGAAATTGCTATAATCACCTCTCTACCTTTTTCGGCGCTAAAATACATTGTTATTGATTTGAACATATCCATATCAAAGGAGATAAGTTCATATTCGTCATCATAGGCATCCTTTAATACGTCAATCATGGTATCACGAAATTTGTCCATAGTCATAAATCCTGTCAATAAATCGGTAGTATAAGCGGCAATAACGGCCTCTTGCTTGCTTCTCTTTTGCCAAGAAATATATGATTTAAGTGCAAATACTAAAAGTAAAAAACCTATCACCAAGTAGTACCAATTATCTAGAATCGATAAAATCAGTGGCTGCTCATATGTGAATGTAAGTGTATTATCTACTGAAATTTTTTCATATTGTTCTACAGAAATTTTATCAAGCATTACATTGAAAATTGGGATGTACTCAGGAGCAATACCGTTTGCAATACTAAAATAAAAATTGAGATCAAAGTCAACTGGATAAACGTATGGCACAGAATCTTTTAAATATGAGTTTACAAACGATATTCCGCTTTGGGTTAAAATTGCCACGTCAATAGAATTTTTTGCATAGGCTCCTAGTAAAAGCTCAAATGTGTCATGGTATGTGATTTCAATGTTTGGTGCTGAATCTAAGAAGCTATTAGTATCAAAATTAAGATACTCTAACATCCCAATTCTCGGATGTTTTTTCCAAACAGATTCTAAAGAAATATCTTCACTCATTAAACCTTGTGGTAAAATTGCTATCATCTGCATTTCATAAAATGACTCTGTCAAAATAAACTTTTCTGAAATTGCGCTTTTGTTGCCTACTGCTGATATGACTATATCAATATCATCTGGTAATGAAACATCATTTTTCATTGAATATGGGTAATACTCAACTGAAAAGTTGTACATACGGCTAAGGGTGTTCATTACATCGACAAGAGCCCCATCTGCATCACCGTTTTTATTTACAAAGGTAACTGGTCTATGATTTATTTCATACGCGACTTTTAATGGGCGTGAGCGCAATGTTGTAAGTTCACTGTCCGTAAGATTTCTTTGAAAAAGATGGTCAGATTTTCTAAAATATCTTTGTTGAAGGTCAGTAATATAACCGCTTTCATTATTCACAATATCAATAAAAACTCTATTCAACTCTTCCATCATATCCTCATTACCATAACGAGAAAGAAAGTATGTATATCGCGTCGAAAAGTTTAAAACATTCGTAAAATCACCATTGGTTTTTCGTGAAGAATAGTGCATAAATAAGTCTGCTTCAGCATCATAATAATTGTGAAAGTCGCCCATAATATACTGTACTGATATATTATTTTCAGTTACATAGGCATCAAGTTCTTTGTTTGCAGGGTTACCATAATATGTTGCAACGGTTTTTCCATCAATACTTTTAGGGTCATCATACGGAATATGCAAATTATCTTTAGAGATGAGTGCCATTTGGACATTGTTAAAAGGAGTCTGTTGGTAAAGGTATTTTTCTGCACGCTCTTCTGTAAAAAAATACAGTCCTATAATGTCTACAAGTTCATTATCTAGTGCAGAAAAAGGATCAGCATTGATTTCAACAAATTCAAAGCGTAAATCGCTTAGTTCTTCAACTTTTTTTAAAATATCATACCCAAAGCCTCTACTTGCGTGGCTCTGCATATTTGATACTAAATCATCATTTGAATGATACCCAACTCTGATTATATCTGTTTTCTCTGCCGGGAAAAGGCTAAAAGATGAGAAAAAAAATAAACTCATAGAAAATAAAGCTAATTTTTTAAACCTCATGGATGGCCCCCTTATAATGCATAAAAATTTAATTATAACATTAAATTAAGTAAATGCGATTAAAATGACCCTCATAACTTTTAACATAGAAATATCTTTTTTACATAATTTACTTATACTACTATTACAACATCGTGTCAATCTGTTTTTTTTAAAAAAGCAAATTTATTTTTTCTCTATTTTTAGTATTCAAAACAAAAAAGGTTGCCACTTTAGGCAACCTTTTACACAACTTATAAAATATATTTTGATAAATCTTGATTTTGCACTAAATCTTTTAATTTATCATTTACATACTCTGTAGTGATATCTATTCTTTCTCCTGCATGCTCATCGGCTTCAAACGATAAATCTTCTAAAATTGTTTCCATGATTGTGTGTAATCTTCTTGCTCCAATATTTTCTACATTTGCGTTTACATCTGCAGCTAAGGTACTCATAGTATCAATTGCGTCTTCAGTAAAATGTATTGTAACACCCTCAGTTTCCAAAAGCTGCTTGTATTGCGTCGTTAGAGCATTTTTAGGTTCAGTGAGAATTTTCTTAAAATCCTCTGCAGAAAGAGAGTCAAGCTCAACACGTAAAGGAAATCGCCCTTGAAGCTCTGGAATTAAGTCTGATGGCTTTGAAAGATTAAATGCTCCTGCAGCAATAAAAAGAATGTGCGTTGTGTCTACCGCTCCTTGGCGCGTATTTACTGTTGAACCTTCTACAATTGGAAGAATGTCGCGCTGCACACCCTCTCTTGAAACGCCTCCATCTCTACTAGAATTAGCTACTGCAATTTTATCAATTTCGTCAATAAAAATTATACCTGACTGTTCTACTCTATCTTTAGCAACGTCTGCAATTTTGTCAGGATCTATCATTCTATCTAAGTGCTCTTCGCGCAAGATTTCTCGAGCCTCTGCAATAGAAACCTTTTTCTTTTTGCTTTTTGGCCCTCCCATCATTGACAGTGCATCTTGCAAAGCCCCACCTATATCTGAAGACCCCACTCCAACAACAAGCTCCATTGGGGTATTAGGCTGTTTCTTTTGTATCGTTACTTCTACTTCTCTATCTTCAATTACGCCTTCTCTCAATTGCGTTCTAAATTTTTCCCGAGTGCTAGCTAGATGTGATTCTCTTTTTGCCTTTTCTTCATCACTCATTGTTTCTGTTTTGCTTGTTGTATCTTGTGCTGGGTTTGCTGTATTACCAAAAATATTCATTGGCAAAAAGCCCCCAAACGAAGGATCTTTTTTTGATTCTTTACTTTCCTTGTCGGAACTTCCAGGAAGCAATAAGTCTAAAAGATCTTCTTCAACATATTTTTCCGCTTCAGTTTTTAACTGCTCTTGCATTTCCTCTTTGACCATCTTAAATCCAACAGTCATAAGGTCTCGCACCATAGATTCAACATCTCGCCCTACATAGCCAACTTCAGTATACTTTGTAGCCTCGACCTTAATAAATGGAGCTTTGCAAAGTTTTGCCAAGCGTCGAGCAATTTCTGTTTTACCTACACCTGTAGGGCCAATCATTAAAATATTTTTGGGTGCTATTTCATCTCGAACATCATCTGCAAGTGTTAGTCGGCGAGTTCTATTTCTCAAGGCTACTGCAACCGACTTCTTTGCCTTTTTTTGCCCAATAATATAAGTATCGAGCTCTTGTACAATTTGCTTAGGTGTTAAGGCATGTTTTAATGCATCAATCATGACAACTCCAATGCGGTAATATTGTTATTTGTGTATATACAAATATCACCAGCAATTTTTAAACTTTTTTGTGCAATTTCTAAAGCACTTAAATCAGAAGACTCCATATACGCAAGCGAAGCTGCATAAGCATAATTTCCACCAGAGCCTATAGCGAGTACATCTCCTTCTGGTTCTATAACATCGCCTGTTCCAGAGATGAGTAAAATTTTATCTTTATTTGCAACAAGTAAAAGTGCTTCTAAGTTTCTCAAAGCTTTATCTGTTCTCCAAATCTTTGCAAGCTCTACAGCACTTCGAGAAATATCCCCCGCGTACTCTTGTAATTTCATTTCAAACTTGTCAAATAAATTGAAGGCATCAGCTGTGGCACCAGCAAAGCCCGTAAGCACTTTACCCTCATATATTGCACGCACTTTTTTTGCATTTCCTTTCATAATAGTATTACCCATAGAAACTTGTCCGTCTCCAGCCATAGCAACTTTTCCATCTTTTCTAACGGCAATAACCGTAGTACTTCTTATTTTCTCAGCCATATCTTCTCCAATTAATAATTTTGTAGTAACCGACGAAGGCGACGGATACTACGATTTATTTAAATTTAGATCCTTCGACTATGCTCAGGATGACAGTAGGGTTTACCATTCAATTATTTAATATTAATTAACATCCCTATATCTTTTCTCTCACAATTATTAATTATTCATTATTAATTGTTAATTATTCTCATCCGTGTGGATGTGCTTGTTTATATAACTTTCGAAGTGACTCAGAAGTTACATGTGTGTATCTTTGAGTAGTAGAAATACTTGCATGCCCAAGCATTTCTTGCACACTTCGAATGTCGGCTCCCTCTGTAATCATCGTTGTAGCAAAGCTGTGCCGGAACACATGAGGGTGAACGTGCTTATTTGTGCCCTCCACAGACGAATAACGGCTTATTATAAAGCGAATTCCCCTTGTAGTAAGCTCGGTACCCTTTTTATTAATAAAGAGCTTATTTATGGCCTTAGAAGGCTGTTCAGCTTTTTTTAATGACAAAAGCTTTGCTTTTCTTTCAACAAGGTATGATCTCAATGCGGCAGTTGCTTCTTTTGAAAAAAATACACGCCTATCTTTTTTACCCTTACCAGTAACAAGGGCAGAATCTCCCTTGCTAGAAATATCTTCAAGGCTTATCCCTGCAAGCTCTGAAACACGACACCCTGATGAATAAAGCATTTCAAATAAAGCTAAATCTCGTGCTGCCCACAGCAAGTCTTTATTTAAAGGCAGAGTGCAAAGCTCTTGAGCCTCAGAGTCACTCATAAAATGAGGAACCCTAACAGGCATCTTTACTGTTTTAAGTTCTAAAGCTACGTTTGATTTAATATAATCAAATCTTGCCAAATAGGCAAATAAATTTCGCACAGCAGCTATAAATCTATTTATACTTGCAGGAGATTTTTTTTCTTTTGAAAGAGATGAAACACAAGAGCGCAAATCTTTTAATGTGATATCTGCCACATTTTTTTCTGTTGAATCATGTGTAAGATTTTTTAATAGTATAGCAAGGTCGCCTTTATATGCATGCACAGAGTGTTCGGATAAGCCTCGAACACCCTGCTGGTATGCTAGAAATTCATCGATATACTCTGTAAGTGTGCGTTGTATATTTTTTTGTGCATGCGCAGATATACCACCCATAGGCTTTACTCTGCACTTACCTTGTGTGCACTTTCCTCTTCTTCGCCTGCTGTATGTAAATAATCGCAATCAGGATTTATGCATGATTTATACGTTCCACGCTTTTTGTCGTGCTTTTCAACCATAAAGTGATTACATTTTGGGCAATCTGCATTTATTGGTTTGAAGTGACTTATAAAATCACAATCGGGGTAATTTGTACATCCGTAAAATTCTTTTCCTCTACCCTTTGTTTTTCTTGCAATAATTTCGCCACCACAATTTGGGCGCGGACAATTTGCTAAAGGCACCGAAGCAGTGTTAAAACATTCAGGAAAAGCAGAACAAGCGAGGAAAAAGCCAAATCGTCCAAGTTTTTTTATCATTGGCTGACCACACTTATCACATATTTTATCGGTAGGTTCATCCATGCTTCCCTTTTGGCTTTCGAGTGTTTCCATAACTTCCTCAACCTTGTCATGAAAAGGAAAGTAAAAGTCTGCCATAATCTTTGGCCACTCAACTTCATTTTCTTCAACCTTGTCGAGTTTTTGTTCTATTTCTGCCGTAAAATTTTCGTTTATAACTTCAGGGAAAGAATCTACTAAAAGAGTGTTAATTATGCGTCCAAGTTGAGTGGGTACCAGTTGCCTATTATTTCTTGTTACATAATAACGGTCGAGCAAAACTGAAATGATGGGTGCATATGTTGATGGGCGACCAATTCCTTTTTCCTCGAGCATTTTAACTATGGATGCATCAGTAAATCTCGGTGGCCCTTGTGTAAAGTGCTGCTCTGGATGAAATTTTGTTGTATCAAGTTTTTCACCTTCTTTTAAAGATGGAAGTGTGCCCGATGAATCCTCTTTAGAAGATAGAAGCTTAATAACATTATAAAAACCTTTTTCTACCACCTTGCTAGCTGATATTCTAAATAAAGCATCGCCTGCTTTTATTTCAACACTAGTTGTTCTACTCTTTGCATTATTCATTTGACTTGAAACAAAGGCTTCCCAAATTATGGTATAGAGACGCTGTTGGTCGCGTGTTAAATATTCCTTTACGTATTCAGGTGTATAGGTTACATAGGTTGGCCGAATTGCTTCGTGAGCATCTTGTGCTTTTTTACCCATTGAGTACTCAATAGCCTTTTCAGGTAAGTCTTTTGGATACTTTTCTGAAATCCATTCTCGTACCTCATCCAATGCTACTTGCGATATCCTTGTTGAGTCGGTACGCATGTAGGTAATTAAACCTACGCGGCTAGAGCCGATGGCAACACCTTCATAAAGTTGTTGCGCTACTTGCATCGTTTTTCTTGATGTAAAACCAAGCTTGTTAGCTGCAGCTTGTTGCAGTTTTGATGTAGTAAAAGGAGCCTTTGGTTTTACCGTTCTATCTTGCGTTTTAATCTCTGTTACTTCACACTCAGAATTTTTTATTTCGTCAATGATGTTTTGTACTTCTTTTTCGTTAGTTAGCTCTGGCTTTTTACCTTTGTATTGCACAAGCTGTGCAGTAAATGCTGTTTTCCCTTTTTTAAAGTCAGCATCCAAAGACCAATATTCTACGGGTAAAAACTCTTCAACTTCTTTTTCTCTTTCACAAATAAGCCGTAGTGCAACTGATTGAACACGTCCTGCAGAAAGACCATTCTTTACCTTTTTCCAAAGAAGAGGCGATAAATTGTACCCTACTAGGCGGTCTAACACACGCCGAGCCTTTTGTGCATTTACCTTTGGCTCTTCAATTTCTGAGGGATGTTCAACAGCCTCTTTAATAGCTGTAGGAGTAATTTCGTTAAATACAATTCTTTTTATAGTAGCGTTTGTCTTTGCTTCTAATGATCGCTTTAAATGCCATGCTATAGCCTCACCTTCTCGGTCATTATCACTTGCAAGCAACACTTCGGTAGATTTTTTTGCATCTTTTTGTAATTCTTTTAGGATAGGCGCTCTACCCCGAACGGTAATATATTCAGGTTGAAAGTTCTCTTCAATATTCACTGCCATTCTTGATTTTGGTAAATCTATTAAGTGTCCCATTGAGGCTTTTACCGTATAACCAGGGCCAAGATATTTTTCTATTGTTTTTGCTTTTGCAGGAGACTCAACTATTACAAGTGTTGAGCGCTTTTGTTTTTTTGCCTTTGCTGTGGTTGCCATATATTCTCCCAGTAACCTAAAAATGCGTTATAGTAGTTCTTTTATTTATGATGAGAATAATAATAACTTCTATACAAGATAAAAGCTACAATAGATTATTTATTTTGTCAAGTTTTTTTTGAGAAAAATCTCTTTCTTCTAAGAAAGTCATGCTATTTACGAGCAAAAGTACATCATTTGCCCCTTCAACTACGCTTGCACCATCTTTTACATAGTCCTCTGAAGACCTTTTTTTCTTAATTGGTGCATCAAATAGGTCTACTTCTTTGCTCCCTTGAGTTACAATATTTTCACATATAGAGCCTTTATAAAAACAAAGCTCCCTATTATGTTCAATGGCAAAGTCTGCAGTATAAAGTGCCCCAGACCCTTCTGGAGCTTGCATCACAAGCACTACTCGGCTTAATGCAGATATTATTCTATTACGCTCTACAAACTGCCAATGTTGAACCGGCGATGCTAAATGGTACTCACTTATTATACACCCACCACTTGCAAGTATAGCACCAGCTAACCTCTTATTACTTGAAGGGGTAATGTTATCAACCCCGCTTCCCAGTACTGCAATTGTTTTCCCAACAAGCTCATGACCTTGAGCCATAAGACATCCCATATGCGCATGCGCATCTATACCAAATGCAAGACCTGAAACAATTGATATTCCTGACATTGCAATATCCTTTGCTATGTTTTTTGTAGCTTGTGCACAATTCATGTTAGGTTTTCTCGTGCCAACTATTGCAACACAGGGAAAGTCTAAACACTGTGCATTTCCCCTATAAAAAAGAGCGTAAGGTGGATCATATATTTGCTTTAACAAGTAGGGATACTCTGGGTAATCATAAAATAGAACATTCACACCATACAGGCCCATGAGCTTTATATCGCGTTCAACAAATTTGATAATTTTTTGGGGCTGCCAAATACTTGATTTTTGTATACGCCCAACCATGAGCGAAACATCGTCGAGGTTGAGTTTCAAAAGATCATTTATGCACACAGTCTTTGATTCTAATAGGCATTTTTCATCAAAATGTAAAAACGAGAGCCTAGAGATAAATAGCCGTATAAAAATTCTTTCTTCATGTAAGCCCTTAAATATAGTACTTTTTTGCATACATATGTTTTAGTATTTTAAATGAAAAAAAATAGAAAAATTAAAAAAGTAGCTTTACTGAGCACCTTAAATATTAATTTACTAAGTTAAGAGATTAGTTTTTACTTCGCTTTGGAAAAAACTCTTTATGGTAATCATGTAGGGTTTCATTATCAATATGTGTGTAAATTTGTGTAGTCGATAAATCTGCGTGTCCCAAAAGTTCCTGTACGCTTCTAAGGTCTGCTCCCCCTTGTAAAAGGTGTGTTGCAAAAGAGTGCCTTAAGGTATGTACTTTTGCACTCACTCCGCTCATAGCCTCAAGCTCTTGAAACCTTTTCCACACCCCTTTACGGGATATGGGCTTTCCTGCGTAGTTTACGAAAAGTTCTGCAACGACTTTTGTACCAACAAGTTTATAGCGACCTTCATTGAGCCAGTTTTTTATGTGTAGTGCAGCAATATCGCCAAATGGAACAATGCGCTCCTTATCACCCTTCCCTCTAACCCATAAAAGATGCTCATCTAAGTGCACATTTTGTAATAGAAGAGAACATACTTCGCTTATACGTAGCCCAGATGAATACACAAGTTCGAAAAGTGCTCTGTCTCTAAGTCCAAGTGGTGTACTTGTGTCAATGGTATCTAATAGTGTATCTACTTGATCTACGCTCAATACCCTCGGAAGAGCCCTTTTTGCCCTGGGGCGTTGTAACAATAGGCCAATGTTTTCTTTCCAATGTCCTTCCCTAACCAAGAAAGTCCCAAACGATCGTATGGCAGAAATATCCTTTGCGACTGTTTGCTCATCAAGTGGGGTATTATGTGCATCACCTGTCTTTCTCCACACAAGATAGTGCATAAGGTCTTGCACACTGAGATCGTCATAATGAATGTTTTTTTTAGCACACCACTCAAGTAATATTTTTATTGCAAATGCATAGGTGTCTACACTAAGGCGACCTTTTCGTTCTACCGAAACAAGGTCATCAAGGTATTGAGAGAGAATTTCTTGCGGTAATGGTGCCGCTTGAATCATGTTTTAATCTGAATCCAAGTTTATGCGATTACTTCTTACACAGGCAGGAACTTCTAGACCTGTTTTATTTTTGAATAAACTATCATCAAAAATAGATGGCTTTGAAGTTGATGTCTTAGCTTCTTCATCTGTTTTTTCTTCTGAAAAACGTGAAAAAGATGTAATCTGTGCAGGAACCCTTTCTTGTGTTAATGATGAAGACAAAGATGGCTTTGAACCCTTTCCAATATGCTCCCATTGCTTTATTGACATAAAGTTGCCATCAGATTCTTGCGAACGTGTTGAATCTGGATGAAGAATTTCTTCTTCAGAAATATAACTATCATCTTGCGGAAACTCTGTTGCAATTACTGTAACAGTTACATCCTCACCAAGGCAAGGATCTATAGCTTGACCGAAAATAATATGTACCTCTGGATCTGCTGTTTCACGAATGGTATTTACAATTTCACTCGTTTCTGATATTGAAAGTGTTTCACCACATACAATGTACACAAGAATATTCTTTGCACCATCAATGTGACAATCCTCTAATAGTGGGTTATTGATTGCAGCAGTTGCAGCGTCAATAGCTCTATTTTCTCCAGTGCCTGTTCCAACTCCTAAAATAGCATCGCCCTTGCCTTCCATAATGGTTTTGACATCGGCAAAGTCAATATTAACAACAGCAGGATTTGTAATAAGGTCAGATATGCCTTGAACACCCTTTCGTAAAACATCATCTGCTACTAAAAATGCTTCTTTTACAGGTGTTTTTTTATCAACGATTGATAAAAGATTCTGATTTGGAATTACTATAAGTGTATCTACTTCTGCATGAAGTTTTTTTATACCGTCTTCTGCTAAGGCCATTTTATGCTTGCCTTCGAATTCAAAAGGTTTTGTTACTACACCAACGGTTAGGGCACCTTGCTCTTTTGCAACCTTTGCAATTACAGGGGCAGCTCCGGTACCTGTACCGCCACCCATACCAGCTGTTACAAAAACCATGTTTGCACCACGCATATAATCTGCTATTGTGTCGACATCTTCTTTTGCAGCTTCTTCCCCAACTTCAGGTTTTCCACCTGCTCCTAGGCCACCTGTTCTCCTTGACCCGAGGCCGATTTTGCTTGGAGCCTTTGATGCTGAAAGAGCTTGTAAATCAGTATTTGCTACAATGAACTCTACATTTTTAATGCCCATTTCAATCATTCGATTTACAGCATTGGAGCCACCGCCCCCCACACCAATAACCTTTATTATTGTTGGACTAGAAACACTGCCTTCGTGTACTAAATTTAAATTTGATTGAGTATCTTCATTTGTAATTGAAAAATCCATCATGTTTTCCCACCCTCACATGTATGATTTTATTGCATGTAATAATACACTTTATTCAAAAAGAATTTTGCAAAATGCGTATAATTTCCCCCACACATATATATTACACTGTATATCAGTTTAAGTGTTTTTTCAATACTTTTAAGCTAAAAAAACATATTTTTTTCTCTTTTTTAAAAGAATTCTTTAAACCATCTTCCAACGCTTCCAAAAAGGCTTCCTTTTTGAACGCGTTCACGCACAGCGTGGTCAGTTTTTGCCGCTTTTGCTTTATCTATATTTGCTACGAGTAATCCCATAACGGTTGAAAATTCGGGTGTACGATACGTTTCTACCGGTCCACCATAATTACCAGGTTGGGCAATGCGAACATTTGTTGTCTTAAATTCCTTCACCGCTAGCTCTACAATTCCAGGTAAAAGAGCTCCTCCCCCTGCTAATATTACTGAGCCACTAAGGCGTTTGTTTTTAACTTGTTGCGGTAGTTTTTTTCTAATCATAGTAAAAATTTCTTCAATACGTGGTTGAATAATTTGACAAATTTCTAAGCGCGAAATTTTCTGAGGAGGATTTCCGCCAATACCAGGAATAATAACATCTTCTTCTTCACTCACGAGTGCTTCCCAGCAACAGCCCGATGTTTTCTTTATTTTTTCTGCGCTTTCAAATGAAATTCCACGCATAATAGAAATATCATCTGTTACAATGCTACCACCAATAGGAATTGATATTGCATACAGTGGAGTTCCCTCTGATAAAATAAGTACATCGGTAGTACCGCCACCAAGATCAATTACTATAGAGCCAAGCTCTTTTTCTTCATCGCTCACCACCGCTTGCGCAGATGCAAGTGTTTTTAAGAATACTCCATCAACTTTAAACCCAGCCCTATCAATGCAATGAAAAATATTTGTTGTTGCTGTTCTTGATGCAGTAATAATGCATACTTCTGATTCAAGTCGCACCCCTAACATATTTAAAGGGTCTTTTACTTCGCCATTGCCATCTATGATGTAAAAGCGCGGAACAACATGGAGAATCTGTCTGTCAAGTGGAATATTTACTGCTTTAGACGCTTCAATTACCCTCGAAATATCATCTGAGTTTATTTCTCTGTTTCCACCATTCTTTGTGGTTACAGCTACGAGTCCTTTGGAAATGAGACTTTCTATTTGTGCTCCACCTATGGAGGTAATGCAAAAGTCAACTTCTTGGCCAGCCATCATTTCTGCATCTTCTATTGCAGCGACAATCGCTTGCATTGTTGACTCTATGTTTGCAATTTGTCCATGCCGTAATCCTGTAGAAATTGATGTTCCAATTCCTGTTATAAGCAATGTGTTTTCTTCTGAAATTTCGCCTATTACAACACGAACAGTGCTTGTACCTATATCAAGCCCTACTATTATTTCACTCAAAATTTAGCCCTCCCAAATTGGCTACTAATTATCTATTTTATACGAAATGGTCCCGTAACGCAAGTCCAACTCTGATACGGATGGACTTACACTTTTTACAACATCAAGTGCAACCATCATATATTTTAACGCATCTTCGGTAAAATTTCTATCTACAAGTACACGAGTTTTGGTATGCACAGGAAAAATTACTAGCTCGTAATTATCATACTGTTTAGGGCTTATTACTATTTCTGAAATTACCTGAAAGTAGTTTGAATTTGATTTTTGGATATCAGCTATCTGTTTTATTAATGGTGAGAATTTACTATCTAACCTCATTCCTTCAAAAAAGGTGGTAATATCAAAACCTGTTATTAGCGGCAATGATTCGGATACTTTTTCATTTGCAAGTGCAAATAGCACTCCATTCTTATCGATAAGAGCAGGAACCGTTTTATCATTTACATTTGCGAGTGTAATTGCAACTGGATTGCGCTCTTGAACATTAACAACAATTTTATTTGGAAAACTTTTTTGAACAGACACAGTTTCTACTGCAGAATATCCCAATAATCGGCTTGCTGCAACTGAAGTATCAAACCTAAGCCAATTTGTACCACATGCTTGTGCTAAACTTGCACGAACATCATTTACTTCAAGTGTTTCGAGTCCTGAAAATGTTACTGTACATTCGGTAGTATTTGGAATAATAATAAAGTATGCTAGTGCTTCCACTACTAATACCACAAGTAAACATATTACAAGTATTTTAAGTACTTTTATTGTACCTTTTTTTTGCGTCTTAGTTTCTTTTTTTTCAGAGTTCACCCCTGATTCGATGAATCTATCAATCTCACTTAAAAAACTTTGTTCACTCATAATTCAACCTCTATTTTCTTTTCATAACGTGATATATTTATTAAAAACCCGCATAAGCAAAGTGTTAAAAACATTGATGATCCACCTGCGGAAAAAAATGGCAGTGGAATACCTGTAGCAGGAAATGCACCAGATACTACAGCACAGTTTATTCCAGATTGTACAACGATAATTAATGCACTTCCGAATGCAATTATACTTCTATAGCGATCAGTGCATTTAAACGCAATATGAAATGCTTTCCAAGCAAAAAAACCTAAAATAAGCATATATAAAAGCACTCCTATAAAGCCCATCCCTTCTGCCCATCCTGCAAAAACAAAGTCTGCTTGAACTTCAGGAATACCTTGAACCTTATCTACACCAGTCATTCCATTCCCTAGTATGCCGCCATCACTAATAGCTTTTTTTGACATGTTTACTTGGTAATTGACGCCATTTTTATCATAGTCAGGGCGCAAAAATGCTATCAGCCTGTTTACTCGGTACTCTTTTGTAAAAACAAACAAAAAGCTAGCAGGTAGTGCAAATATTGCAAATATTGCAAACCAAGCAAGTTTAATACCAACTACGAAAAGAATTGTAAAGCCAATTATAAGTAAAAATACTGCTGTTGAAAAATCATTTTGTAGAAAGACTATTATAACAAAGGCAAAAATACCAACCGCGGCTGGCAGTACGGTGGCCATTGCATCGTTTAATCTATCATGTTTTTTATCTAGCAGGTTTGCAAGAAAAAGCACAAGAGCAATCTTTGCAATTTCTGAAGGTTGGAATGTTAAACCTGCTGGAAGGGCAATCCATCTACTTGCTCCATTTCGCTCTATCCCAATCATTGGAAAAAATGGAAGCGTACAAAGAATAAAGGTTCCAATTACAATTACTGGTAAAAATTTTCGCAAAAAATCTAAGTTTATCCATACACAAACCATTGCAAATATACCACTTACGCCAATATAAAGTAACTGCCTCTTTATAAAATATAAATCATCATCAAACATTCTATTGGCATAGTTTGAAGACGATACATACAGAGTAACAAGCCCTAGCCCCAATAATAAAATTATTGAAAGAAGTAATGTGTTGTCAGTTTTAGCTGAACTAACTGGTGTTTGAGCAAAAATTGATGTAGATTTCATTACACAACCTCTCTTTCATGGAACATGTTCTTAAATGAAGAGGATGCGCGTTCCAATCTAATACCGCGTGACCCCTTAAATAGCAAGATATCATTAGGCTTTACTTCTTTTTTAACGGTAGTACAAAGCTCTTTGATACTATCATCGTCAGTAGATTCAATACAAAATACTACTTTATCATGTTCTTTTTTTATACTTGAATATGCCTTAGAAAAATTTTCACCAACAAATGCAAAGACTTCAATAGGTGATTCTATTGCACTTTTAAGTACTTTTGTATGTAGGTCGTAGCTTTGATTGCCTAATTCGAGCATATCACCTAAAAATGCAATTTTTTTGCCCTTCCAATCAAGATTATGCAAGAAGTCCAAAGATGCATTCATAGACTCAAAACTACCATTATAACAGTCTTGAATTATCGTTGGACTTCCTTCCAGAATTTCACTTCGCCCAAATAAAGGCTGTATTAATTCTAAACCTTTTTTTATTCCACTCGCATCTACACCAAAATGCTGACCAATAGCAATTGCAGCAATTGCATTTTGCGCATTGTGCTTTCCGATGAGGGGGAAGAGTATTTTTTTGCCTTCATAAAAAATAGTACTTCCACTTAAACCAGATAATTCAACATCGTCAATTCCACTAGTTGACTTCACGCCATACGTATTTACTGTTCCTATTACATCTTTCTTTAAAAAGTCTACATAAGGGTCGTCTTCAAAAACATAACCAGTGCATGAATCTGTAAAAATCGAAAAAATTTCTTTTTTTTCTTCAGCAATATCTTGTTGTGTGCCGAGAATACCTATGTGGCCAGTTCCGATGTTTGTAATAAGCGCTACATCAGGAATAAACACATCAGTAATTTCTTTTATTTCACCCCGTCTATTCGTACCCATTTCAAAAATACCAATTTCATGCTCTTCTGTAATTGTAAACATTGAAAGCGGAAGACCTGTCTCTGAATTAAGATTTCCTACATTTGTAATTACAGAATACTTTTGTGCTAAAACCGATCCAATACACTCCTTTGCAGTTGTTTTGCCATTAGAACCCGTTATAGCAACTTTTTTTAATTTTGGAAATTTATGCACATACATAGACGCGGCATCTTGTAACGCTTTTAATGTATTCTCAACGACTATCAATGTTTTATTTTCTTTACTGAGAGTATTGTATATTGATTCATGTTCACGCAAAGAAGACTCTTGAATGAGTGCAATACTAGCACCATTTTCAAAAGCTTTAACGACATACTTATGCCCATCTTGCATTTCACCTATCAAAGGTATAAATAAAGATTTTTTTGTTACATTTCTACTGTCAGTTGCAACAGATTCAAATCCTTCACACGCACATATAGAGTAAAGTTTTCCCTTAGTAGCATCGAGTAATTCTTGAACTGTTAACAATAGTTTTTCCCCCACCCTAATTCTTTCACTCCGTATTATTTGAACTTCTCATTTCAACGCGAACTATTTCGTCACTCGTAGCTTGATGCATTCCAAGCTCTTCAATTGCAATTTTTTCTATTCTTGCTGAGCTTGAAAGTGTTCCAAGCTCAGATATTAATTGTTTGTTACTGTCTATTGCTTCATTTTGAGAGTTTTCCAAAGCCCGAACTTCATTTTCGAGTGTTACAAATTTATTTGATTGCAAGGCTTCAATCGCAAGAAAGGAGGGAATACTCAATACAAACAAAACCATCAAAAAAGATTTTAACATAGCGCTGTCATTTTTCATTTTATTCTCCTTATAAACTATTAAAGTTTTTCTATTACTCTCAGCTTTGCACTTCTTGAAGGTGCATTATAACTAATTTCCTCTTTAGTAGGGCCTACAGGCTTTCTTGTTAGAATATGAGCCTTAGGCCGTCCTTCACATATACATATCGGCTGTTCTGGTGGACATGTACACTTTTTACCTAAAAATTGAAAGTATTTCTTTACTATTCTATCTTCTAAGGAATGAAAAGTAATTACTCCCATTCTTCCACCAGGTTTTAATACATTAAATGCATCAACCAATACTTTTTCTACTCGCTCAAGTTCACCATTCACAGCAATTCTAATTGCTTGAAATGTCTTAGTTGCAGGATGAATTGCCCCATGCCTGTAATCAGCTGGCACTGCGCTATACACACAATCTGCTAAGTCCTTTGCAGTGTGTATTGTAGATAGCTTTCTTTTTTCTACAATTGCCCTTGCAATCCTTCTGCTATACCGCTCTTCTGCATACTGAAAAATAATATCAGCAATTTCATGCTCTTTAAGAGTGCTGATTAATTCCTGCGCACTCATTCCAGTATATGCACCTTTAAAGTTCTCACTATGAGAAAAGTTGCCACTATCGAGCCTCATATCCAAAGTTTCGTCTGTTCTAAATGAAAAGCCTCTTCCTGAACTCTCGTAGTGATACACTGAAATACCTAAATCAAATAGAATTCTATCTGGTTTTGGTAAGTAATCTGGGTAATTTGCATAAAAGTCGTTAAACCACCCATTATAAAATTGAATACGCTCTCCAAATTCTAAAAGGCGTTTCTTTGCCTTTTCTTGAATTGATGCATCTGCATCCAAGCCAACAATTTTCATTTTTGCAAATTCTTGCAAAAATGCATTAGTGTGTCCCCCCTCACCTAATGTAGAATCGATTAATAAAATCTCATCATCTGCCTTGACAGGTCCAAGGTACTCAATAGTTTCACGCAATAAAACCGGAGTATGAACTATTTGAAGCTCACTTGAACCATTTTCTTTGTGAATGATGCTATTCATACACAAAGCTCCCTATAAGTATAATCCGCTTAAGCCCTCAGAGGCTTTACGGAAAGACATTTCAGATTCTGCAATGTAAGCATCATACCGAGCCGAATCCCACAGCTCCATGTATTTATTTACACCCATAATTACGCAATCTTTAGTAAGACCTGCATATTCTCTTAGCGATTGTGGTATTGACAATCTTCCACTTTTGTCAAACTCTACATCTTGACAAGGACCAATAATACGACGCAATACAAGTCTTGAGTCGGGATTAAATGGAGACGCTTGCTCCATGAGTTTTGTGGAGAAATTCTTCCATTCCTCATGTGTGTAAAGCCACAAACACCCATCAATCCCCTGTGTAATCATGAGGGATGGTTGATCGAGCATGGCACGCAGCTTTGCAGGAAAGGCAACCCTTCCCTTATCATCGAGCGTATTATTGTATAATCCGGTAAGCAAATCCATGCCACTTTTCTCCACAAGAACCCATTTTTTCCCACTTATCTACATTTTACACGAAAAATTCGTCTTGTCAATGAAAAAGAATTAAAAAAACTAAAAAAAACATAAAAATGTAAACATCTTTACAATTCTAGCAAACAAATGTATAGTATAAGAATGATAAACACATTTAATGAATCAAGCTTGCATCGAGAACTGAAAAACACCTTTTGTAAAGCGTGCAAAGGCAAAACTGAGCAAAAAGTTGAAGAGTATATATGTGATATAATATGTGAAGATGGGGCTATAATTGAAATACAAACAAAAAACCTAGGTAATCTTACTGGGAAAATATTAAACCTATTACAAACGCATTCAGTAACCCTTGTTTATCCGTTAGCGATTACTACCTACATTGAATATTATGATGAAAAGGCACTTGACCAAAAGCCATTGTCTCGCAGAAAATCCCCGAAGAAAAAAAATTTATACGATGCCTTTGATGAGCTAATGGGATGTTTTCCAATTTTGTTACACAAAAGATTTACATTAAAAATTCTTGAGGTAAGTATTACAAAAGAGAGAATTAAAACAAAAGAAAAAGTACAATCACCAAATAAAAAGAGACGGTTTCTAAAAGACTGGGTTTTACATGACACCACCTTAGATGAGTCATATAATACATATACATTTAATACGAAAAATGATTACTTACAGTTACTTCCACAGAGCCTGTCAACATGTTTTAGTGTGAGCGATGTAAGCTCAAGTGGTTCACTATCAAAACAACAAGCGTACAAAATGATTTGGACCCTAACTAAGATGAATCTTATTAAACTAGTTGAAAAAAGAAGAAACACAAAGTTTTATACAGTTTTATGAGCACTTATTATTTAAAATAAAAAACAGCAGCCAAATGACTGCTGTTTTTATATATGATTAAAAATCCTACCAGTTGTCGTCCATATCGTATGGGTCTGAGTTTTCAAACGCATAAAGGTCAGAAATCGCTCTCAAATCATCAAGATAGAGATAATACTGTCCACTTGCGTACATTGGGTCGCAATCTACTCTAAAACCTAGAATATTTAGACCTGGACTTACACCAAAATATGCACTATCTTGTACAATACCTCTCGTACCATCTGGTGAAGGTGGAACTGCAACGACCATTTTTTTCCAACCAGTGAAGTTAAGCTCACCAACGTACAGCTCAAAGTGATTACCAAAGAAATCACGTAAAAGAATTGTTAAAGTGTGAGGCTGATTTCTTCCTGCAACCCACACTGAAATAGTTTTTGTTACACCATCGATTGCAAGTGGCTGAGCAGGTGTCAAATAAAATGAGTTTACACCACGTCTAAAAAACTCAACTTTCGCACCAAATGTTCTTGAGTCATCTGGACTTACCGTGCCATCTCCATCAGGATATTTTGCAAGTGGTTCTGGCCCACCTTCAAAAAAACGACTAGAAATTACACCAACGTCAGGTGACATTTTTACATTCCAAGAGCCTTCTCTTTCAAAACGATCAATTGAAACTTCGCGTAACGCAAAGTTTGCAGAATCTGCACCAATAAGAGGGCTAGGAGCTACCAAGCTTGGGGTATCTTGTGAAAAAGCAGACGCTACAATAAAAACAATACATAAAACTAATATAATCTTTTTCATTAGTTTGCTCCTCCTGTTGCATTATTTACAGATTCGCCAAACTCAATGTTTGACAAGTTATAGCCATCGTAGATGTCATTTAACGTATAAGAAGCATATCGTACTTGATCAAAAAATAATCTAAAATCATCTACGTATTCTTCTGAATCTGTTCTTACTCTAAAACCAAGGAAAGTGAGTGTTTCAGGTCCAGAACGAAGACGTGATCTTTGTCGCATCCATGTAGGTACCTTGATAACAAGGTTTCTCCAACCTGAAAAAGCTAAATTACCAGCTTTTATTACATGTACTGCCCCATCAGCATCACGAACAAGAAGATCAATATAATACATATAATTTGCACCCCAAACCCAAAAATCAAAATGGGTTACATGGCCTTTTAATGGAATTTCATATGGAACAACATTTCCAGTTTCATCCGCCATTTGTGGATATAATTCAAACCAGTTATCGCCCTTTCTATCATACTTTGTTTGTACTCCGAGTACAAGCGCTTCTGGGTCACCTTCTTCTCTATATGTTACTAAAGAATTTGGCATACCTGGTGTAGTACCAAGCTTAGGGTATACTTCACCTAAATCTTCATTTACATAAATACCACTACTAGCACGAATACCCCAAGTCCAATCTACGGCATCGGCTACATCAAAATCGTCAATCAAAATAGTTTCAATGCTGTTTCTATTTGGCTGTGCAGACAAAGGCATACACACGAAGCAAAGTACTAAAAGACTTACGAAGATTACAACATTATGTTTCATCTCAAACTCCTTTTTGA
>CAYJFX010000002.1:41743-61814 GCA_964369735.1 uncultured Treponemataceae bacterium | reverse complement strand
CATTAGAAATTATGGACAGAGTTGGCGGTGGAGACAGTTTTGCTTCAGGTTTAATCTATGGACTTATTGAAACAAGTGATGCAGCAAAAGCAGTAAATTATGGTGCAGCACATGGAGCGCTTGCAATGACAACACCAGGGGATACCTCAATGGCAAGTGTAAAAGAAGTTGAAAAGCTTATGAAGGGCGCCTCTGCACGCGTTGACCGTTAATTTACAATAAATAATGCATAATTAATAATGATACGGGTAGAGCAAGGAAGAAGTGAATCAATAAAAAATCTGAGTAATCTGCGGATAAAGAAACATTAACGTAAGGAGAACAAAATGACAATATCAGAAAAAATTGCAAAAATTGGTGTGGTACCAGTAATAAAGTTAGACAGGCCAACTGAAGATGCAGAACCTTTAGCTAAGGCATTAGTTGAAGGCGGATTACCCGTAGCTGAAATTACATTTAGAGCAGCGGGTGCTGCGAGTGCAATGAAAATTATGAAAGAAAAGTATCCTGACATGATTGTAGGAGCTGGAACAGTTTTAAAAACAGAACAAGTTGATGAGGCAATTGCAGCTGGAGCCGAGTTTATTGTGTCCCCAGGCATAAACCCTAAAATAGTCGCATACTGCCAAGAAAAGAATATTGCTATTTTTCCAGGCTGTGTTACGCCAACTGAAATTGAAATGGCACTTGAGTTTGGTTTAACAACATTAAAATTTTTCCCTGCAGCACAGTACGGCGGATTAAAAACTATTAATGCTCTTTGTGCACCATACAATATGGTTAAATTTATGCCAACAGGTGGTATTTCACTAGAAAATCTAGAGGAAACTATTTCAAATAAAAATATTGCAGCATGTGGCGGAACCTTTATGGTTACTAGTGATTTAATTGATAATAAAAAATGGGCAGAAATTACAGAAATGTCCAAAAAAGCCTCTGCAATTGTTGCAAAGTATCGATAAACATAAATGTGTTTCCTTTTAGCAAAAGAATTACAGCCATTAGATTATTTCATTCTCCCCACTATTGACACTTTGACTATTGGGGAGTATTATTTTAATAAGAACACATTAGGAGTCATCTATGTCAGAAAAATTGTACTTTAGTTATAACAAAATTCATGATACCGTTAAAGTATTATCAGAAAAAATTATCACAGACGGATACGAACCTGAACTCATGGTTGCAATTGGGTCTGGTGGGTTTATCCCTGCACGTATGATGAAAACCTTCATTGAAATACCTATTCTAGCAGTTGGGGTAAAGTATTATACAGAAGGGGCTGATACCCTCGATGAGCCAAATAAAATTCAGTGGATTGATGATGCTACAAAAAAGCTTGAAGGCAAAAAAATTCTATTGGTAGATGAAGTTGATGATACTCGAACAACTCTCGAATACTGCATACGAGAACTACTACGGCATAACCCAAAAGAAATTGCGGTCGCAGTTATACATCAAAAAGAAAAACCTAAAAAGGGCGTAATACCATCTGAAGTAAAACGTTACTACGCAGGTGAGATTTTAGGCGATGCATGGTGCTGTTATCCTTGGGATGCTAAAGATATTTTTGAACATGAAAGCCTAAGCAACGTGTAGTTACACTTGCTTGTTTTCATTGTAGTTTGCGAATACAAGAGAAACAATCTAAGAAAACAAAATAAAACTGGATGATGTTAAATGAAAAAGGAATTTCAAAATAGTAAACGTAGACTCATACTTGGTACATTACTAACTTTGTTTATAATTGCTATTGCATTTCTATTTTTGTTTTTTAGAAATTTCATAAAAAGCGAACTCGATGAAACGGCAATGCGGTCATCAAATGAGCTAGCTACGCAACTCCAAATATTAATTAATATGGATTTTATCAATGCTAAAAATTCTGTAATTAGCCTTGCTGAATCTGTGACAACATTGGAGTATGAAGAAAGCATAATACTAGACTATTTACAAAGTCAGATGAGCATGCACTCTTTTATAAACATGTATTATGTTAGAATGAATGGAGATGCTCTAACACCAAGTAATGAAATAAAAAACTTTAGTAATTCTTCGCACTTTAATAATCCTGTAAAGAATACCGTAAATACTTCAGACCCGTATATTGATAGTAACACGCAAAATATAATTTTAGAACTATCATCCCCAATTTATTACAATAACCAAATGATTGGTTTAATTTTAGTTGAATATTCATTTGCACCATTAAGTCAGCAGCTCACAAAATTGATTGGAGAAAACGGGTATATGCTCATTGCTGATGGAAAAGGTGCACCTGTTTTTAGCACAAAAATTAACTATACAACATTAAATATGCTTAGTAATGCAAACCTAAAAGATGGTATCACTCTTGAAAGTGTATCGCAGGACATTTTAAACAGAGACGAAGGTTCTTTTTCTTTTAAGTATGATTCATTATCATGGCTTGCTATCTATAAACCACTTGATGTATACAATTGGTACATTGTACTTTTGTTAGATGAGTCAAAAATTGCCGTAACAAGTAATTTGGTAGTAAATTTAACCAGTTTACTTAGCTTCATAATATTTGTTGTTCTAGTAGGTGCCTTATGGTATACCCTTCACACAAAGGTACAAAACACAGAAAATATAGAAAGAATTGCCTATTATGATGAATTAACTGGCTTACCTAATATAACTAAATTTAAAATGCATGTTTTAGAAACGCTTAAAAAGTATCCTACTGAACAGTTTGCATTGGTTAAAAATGACATCGTGAATTTTAAAACAATAAATGAAATGTATGGTTATGATGTAGGAAATGATGTTCTTCATGCCTTTGCAGCAACATCAAATCTAGCCACAGAACCTACCTTTATGCTCGCCAGAATTGATGCTGATAGATTTATTATGTTTTCGGGTGGAGGCTTTTTAGAAAACATGGACTCAATGACTCCTTATT
This sequence comes from uncultured Treponemataceae bacterium, assembly GCA_964369735.1. Lineage (GTDB taxonomy): Bacteria > Spirochaetota > Spirochaetia > Treponematales > Treponemataceae > CAYJFX01. The sequence continues at coordinate 58,888 of CAYJFX010000002.1, read as the reverse complement.
ATGAAGAATACTTTAAGAATGCAGTCCCTTCGCTAGGAAATCACCACCTTGAGTTCACCTATGGTCGGTACATAATAAAACCAGGCGAAATAGACATTAATGACATGATAAATAAAACAAATATTGCGCATAGTCTCGCAAAAAAAAATAGAGGCCAAAACTCAAGTACACTCATATGGGACTATACTGATAAATACAAAGAAGAAATTCTTCTTCAAACGCTCATAACAAATAAGATGAAACAAGCGCTAGAAAATGATGAATTTATTTTGTATTTACAGCCAAAATTTAGTCTCAAAAATGAAAAAACGGTAGGTGCAGAGGCACTTGTTCGCTGGATAGAAGGCGACGGTACGATGGTATATCCCGGAATATTTATACCACTTTTTGAAAAAAATGGCTTTGTTAAAAACATTGATATGTGCATTCTCAATAAAACATGTGAAAACATTAAGAACTGGTTAGAGTTAGGATATGAATGTGTTCCTATTTCGGTAAACTTTTCTCGCTTACATCTAAAAAATAGTAATTTTGTCAATTCTGTTATTGATATTGTTGATTCATATGGAATACCCCATAATCTAATAGAAATAGAATTGACGGAAAGTACGGTAATAGATAATGCTGTTGTACTTGAAACATTACTCGATGACTTTTATTCTGCAGGTTTTTTAGTGTCCATTGATGACTTTGGTGCTGGCTACTCATCTTTAGGCCTACTAAAGAACTTCAAACTTCATACCATTAAGCTTGATCGAAGCTTTTTTCTAGATTCTCAAAATGAAAGAGGAGATCTTGTTATAGAAGGTATGATACAGCTTGCCCACACACTAGGTATTAAAGTTGTAGCTGAAGGAATTGAAGAAAAACGTCAAATTGATTTTTTGAAAAAAGTAAACTGTGAAGCAGTGCAGGGATATTACTTCGACAAACCGATGCCAGCAAATGAGTTTGCAAAAAAATACTACACCGAAAAAAATTAACATAAAGCTATTTTTTTAAATGTTGTTCTAAATCCTTTTTTCCTTTTTCTAAACCCGTCCATAAAAATGCATTAATTCCGAGTGCAAGTGCACCATCAATATTTTCTTGTAAATCATCAAAAAAAACTGCTTCTTCTGCCTTTACACCTAGACCATTAAGCGTGTATTCATAAATTTCCTTTTCAGGTTTTATCATTTTCACCCTGCAAGAATAGCAAGCAAAGTCTGCTTGTACAAACGGAGGTATTTCATTTTCATATGCATCTAAAAACTCGTATGGCATATTGGAAAGAATCCCTATTTTATATCCTTCATTTTGCAATTCACTTATCCAATCACATACATCTTGACGTATTGGCCGCCATGTTTCTAAATCGCAGCGCGCAATTTTTTGCAAAAGCTCTGTATTATTTGCTTGCTCAATGTACCCATCTTCAAGCAAAAGTTGTCTATACATTTCTTCGCCATTAATAAGACCTCTGTCAAAATCAAATCTAAAACGACTATAAACCGAATGAAACACTTCGCTTGGCACCCCACTCATTCTTTTTAATTCTTCGCTCGCATCCCCTGTTGCAGCTTGTGATATTACATTGCCGTAATCAAAAATAATTGCTTTTATCATGAAACTAATGCCTCCAATTTTTCTCTTATAAAATTGCTTTTATACTCTAAATCTATTTTACCTATTTCAAAAACTAAGACATTTGGGTTTGCTGGATCTAGCTTAACCTTCCCTTCGCCCAATTTTATTAGTGTAAGTATTTTTTCAATAGAAATATTAGAAACATGCGAGAACTCAACCCTAACCTTTCCCATTCGTTCTTTTAAGGTTGCAATAAATAGTTTTTTACAAATTATCCGTATCTTTGCCAATGAAAGCAAACTCTCAACCTCGTGCGGAATTGGACCAAACCTATCTTCAAGCTCAGCTAGTACCAGTGATAACTCATCAGTACTTCCAACGGACGCAATTTTCTTGTATATTTCCATTTTAGTTTGAGGATTAGAAACATAGGTTTCTGGTATAAAACCAGAATATTCTAACTCCAGTAAAACTTCATGTTGCTCAACATATGTTTCATCTGAAAGGCGCTCAACGGCTTCTTCAAGTAGGCGAAGGTATAAGTCAAATCCTACAGAATAAATATCGCCTGATTGATCTCGACCTAAAAGATTCCCTGCCCCTCGTATTTCCATATCTTTCATTGCAATCTTAAATCCGCTTCCAAGCTCAGTAAAGTCACTTATAACTTGAAGCCTTTTCATAGCTACTTCACTCAAACTCCTGTTCTCTGGGTATAGTAGATAGGCATAAGCCTTTCTATCACTCCTACCTACTCGTCCTCGTAACTGATACAATTGCGAAACACCGTACATATCAGCCCTATCAATAATAATAGTGTTTACATTTGGTATATCAATACCATTTTCAATAATTGTTGTTGCTATTAAAACATGAAAGCCACCGGATTTAAAACGTCTAAAAATATCATCAAGTTCATGAGAGGCCATTTGACCGTGTGCAATATCTATACTTATTTCTGGTAAGAGGTTTCGTAGTTTTGCTTGAATATCATAGAGGCTTTCAACTCTATTATGAAGATAAAATACTTGCCCTCCTCTCTCCGCTTCACGTCTAATAGCTGCACACACCCTATCATCATTAAAGGCATCGATAACCGTTTCTATTTCTTGCCTATTTTGTGGGGGGGTTGTTAGTAGGCTCATGTCTCTAATTTTAAGCAAACTCATATGCAGTGTTCTTGGTATTGGCGTTGCACTCATTGCCAAAGAATCAATATTTGTTCTAAGTGACTTTAAACGTTCCTTGTCTTTTACACCAAAGCGTTGTTCCTCATCTATGATCATAAGACCCAAATCTTTAAAAGCTACATCTTTTTGTATTATCCTGTGAGTACCAATTAAAATATCAACGCTACCTACTGCAACTTTTTCTAAAATCTTTTTTTGTTCAGCCTTTGAAACAAATCGAGACATGTGAGCAATAGTTACTGGAAAGTCTTGAAAACGTTCCAAACAAGACTCATAGTGTTGTTCTGCTAAAATAGTTGTGGGAGCTAAAAAGGCAACTTGTTTTCCACCCATTACTGCTTTAAATGCAGCTCTCATTGCCATTTCAGTTTTCCCATAACCAACATCACCACAAATAAGTCTATCCATAGGAAGTGGCTTTTCCATATCTTGTTTTATTTCTTCTGAAACGGTGATTTGATCTTCTGTTTCGGTGTATGGAAAGTTAGCTTCAAAGGCTGTCATAAATTCCCCATCTTGCGGAAAAGAAAATCCAACTGCAGCCTTTCTTTTTGCATACAATTCTATGAGTCTTTCTGCAATATCTTCTACAGATTTTTTAACCTTATTTTTTCTATTTTCCCAGCTTTTTGATCCAAGCCTATCGAGTTTTGGAGCTTCTCCCTCATTACCAATATAACGCTGAACTAAGTTCACCTGCTCAATAGGTATAAACACTGTTTCATTGTCAAAATATTCAAGCTTTATATAATCGCGCTCATTTCCTGAAACTTTAACCCGCTCAATTCCCTTAAAAAGTCCAATTCCATAGTTTACATGCACAACATAGTCACCAGGATTCAATTCAACAAAGGTATCAATAACTGCGCTTTTTACTGTTTTTATTGATTTGGGGGTATGCTTGCGTCTTCCAAAAATTTCATTTTCTTGAATAACGAGCACTTTTAGCTCGGGTATTCCAAACCCTTCAGATATTTGCGATGGTACAATAGTAATTGGGGGAACAGGACTTTCTGGCTGTACAAAATCTTTTAATAATTCTGTTATTCGCAGTGCTTGATTAGCACTATCTGCATATATAAAAATATTCCAATGTTCATTTTGTAGCTCAGATAAGTTTTCTTTTAAGAAATGTATATTTCCAAAAAAGCTTCTAGGCGCTTCGCATTCTATTTGTATTCTTTCAAGCTCTGTAATATTATGCGCTTTTATAGTTCTAAAAAAAAGTTTTTTTGTATGCCTTGTCTCTAGCTCATGAAAATTACATATTTGAGTTTCTGGCGGGGGAACAAATGAGTCTTCTAGAGCACGCTTATACAAGGCTATATATTCACGCTCAAAGTTTTCTTGCATGTTTGCTTGCCGGTCGTAATCAAAAAACATTACGCATGTGTCATCAGAAACATAATCAAGAATACTTGACTTATGTATTAAAGGGTAAAAAAGCTCTTCACCCTCTGACTCGCGGTGAATGTAAAGCTCTGTAAGAAGCTTTTCAAGATGCTTTTCAAAATTTGCTTTTTTTTCAGCTGTTACGCCCTCCATATATGGCTCTACATTTTTTTCTAAATTCTGAACAGCATCGTCAGTCCATATAGTTTCTTTCATTGGATAAATACACAATTTTTCGAGCTTTTCAACTGAAACTTGGTTTTCCGTATTAAACGATTTTATGCTTTCCACTTCATCAAAGTTAAAGACAATTCTGTGTGCATATTGCTCTGCAGGCATAAAAATATCAAGAACTTCCCCGCGAACAGTAAACTCACCTCTAACAGTTACGCGTGGCACTCGCACATAGCCTTGCATTGCTAAGCGCTCTCCAAGCGCTACAGGATCAAAGGTTTGCCCTTTTTGTATAGAAAATAATAGTGATTTAACGTATTCTGCACTAGGTACAGGGGTTAAAAATGCCCTTTGTGTTAGGACAAATATACTTGGTTTTTCATTCGTAGCATTTTCGCTGCATGAAGAAAAAAGACGAGCAAGTACTCCAGATCGCTCCCCAAATACCCTTGCACCTCTTGCACATGAACGATATGGTACTATTCCCCACCATGGAAGTTGGTAAATATTTGCAGAATATTCATTGTCACCAATTTCAAAAACACCTTGCAAATCAATTATTAGATTTTTAGCATCTCTCTCATCGGGCACAACAATTACAATAGATTTGTTTGTATGCTTAACATACTCGTGTACAAAAAACCCATGCATTCCACCGTGTAAGCCGTCAATTTCTCTTGGATAAGATGCTGCAGAATCGCAGAGCGTATTCATTGCACTCTCTATCTTTTTCCACGAATGTATGATATAATCTAAGGAATTCATTAATAATATCCGATAATGTAGTAATAGTAATGAAAAAATGATAAATATCATTTTTTCATATGCAGTTGGTAACTGCAAATCCAAGCCATTCACGGCTCACCACTACAGATATCTGCTTACGGCAAGACATGAGTTTTATAGGAGAGAACACGATTTTGAAACGCATTCATATTAGTATTATATCAGTTTTATTTATTGTTGCACAAGGTCTTTTTGCTCAAAGTGTAGAAAATGCCTCGTATACCAGTACAAATCAAGGCGTTGACGGCTTAGAGGTTTCTATATCATTTCATAATAAAACGATATACTACCCATCAAGTACTCCTAACAACCCGATAAGTGTAAATGTTAGCATTGCAAATAAGGGTTCAGAGACAGTGCGATTTAAAATTGCTGATGATAGAGCCTTTAGTTTAGACGTTGATGCCTTTAGCATAAGAAATGAAAACTTAAGCCAAACAGATACGCTTATTCGAAAACGCACAACAAGTTCTACCGTGTATTTTAGAGAACTGGCCTTAGAACCCGCTGAAACATACGGTTTTACAATAGATTTAAAAGATTATATTCAAATAGATAGTCCTTCAGTGTATTATGTAGAGCTACAATTATACCCTGAACTTTACAAATCCAAGCTAAACATTGCAACCTCTAATAGGCTAGCACTTGAAATTAGTCCAGACCCAATTATTGGAGCAAGTGCACTTGTACCAGTAAATTTTGACACCGCCGCAATTCTAACACCAGAATTTTTACCGCCAGATCAAGTTATAGAACACACAATAATTGCAAGACAACGAAGCTTATGGGATCAATTCTTTTTATACATGGACTTAGAGTCAATCTATTTTAAGAATCCACAAAATAGAACACGATACAATAGTTCATCAGAAAATGAAAGACAAAAAATCCTCCAAAATTATAGACTTTCTTTAATGAATGATAGAATTGATGCAGATATTGTTGCAATTCCTGAACAATTTGAAATAGAACAAACAACATACACACAATCAGAAGGCGTTGTAACTGTAATTGAATGGTTTAAATATCCAAATTACCGCGAGCGAAAACGCTACACATACTACTTGCGACTACGAAATAATATTTGGCAAATATATGACTATACTGTAGATAACCTTGGGACTGAAGAATGAAAATTTTAGTAATATCTGAGACGAGCTCAGTTTTACAAACATATAGCGACTTTTTCACTGAAAATGGCTTTGATACAATATGCTACTCATGGCTTTTAAAAGCATTGGACAACATCGACGAAATTAAACCCGATGCAGTAGTTGTAAATTCAATAGACTATCCACGACACTGGAAAACTCTTGTTCAATACATGCACTCAATGCATGAACGTGTTTCTTCAATTTTCGTAATTGTTCCTCAAGATATTGAAGAAGATGAGCAAAAAAAATTAGATGCACTAAAAGTTACATGCGTGCACGATGATTTTAATCATACGAACGAAGGCGATAAAATACTAGAGCTTTTAAAAGCACAGCCTGAAAATACTGTAGAAGTAGCATATGAAGCTAAAATTGCAGTACCAGAAATTGAAGAAGAACACAGAATAGTAGAAATACATGACGCAAGTGGTAGTGAAAATAATGATGACATTGAAGTTACCGTTTTTGAGCCAGAAGATAATAAAGAAAACCAGTTGCTAACAGAAAAAGCCAACACTGGCATAACTCTAGCAAAAGAAACATTTGAAATAATTGAAACTAATGAAGAGCCTTTAGAATCTTTCGAAGCTGAACATAACCTAAATGTAGAAGCTATGGCAGACATTGAAGACGCTGACGACTCAGAAATAACCATGTCTACAGACACAAATGCCGAGGTTTTTGATATTGAAGAACAAGTTATTGATGAAGATAACACAGCAGATGATTTTTTTGAAGACACAATAGGCGAAGAAATTATTTCGATTGAAGAAGAAATTGACTCACCTGAAATCACTCTAACTGACGACTTAGATGAAAATGAAAAAATGTACTTTACCGAAACTGAAGCAGAAAACATATTTGAAGATGATTCGCACATTGAATCTGAATATTCAACATGGCTAACCTGCCCCATTGCTGATAGTAATGAAATTGTAAACGGTGCAGTCCTAAGCTACGAACATCCAATAATGCATTTTTCACCAACAGATAAAGACGCAATAAAGTACTTTTCATTTGGAAAAAAAATTGAGTCGTGCACCTTAACTGATGATGGCTACCAAACAATAATTACCGTACAAGTACAAGGGTTTGAAAACGATTTTATCGAACTCTGTGTTGTAAAGTAGTATAAAAAATCTATTGATTTTATTATAAAGCTCAAGTATACTTATCATATGGGAAACATATCCGATTACATTATATGGCGTGGAGATATTCCATTAAAAGTGAAGCCATTTAATCAAATTGATAATCTAATATTATGCCAGTTATTATACGCCCAACTAGATTCTATTGTTCCAGAGAGCTTAACAAGTAAAGTATCACTAGCAAAAGCATCAAAAATTTATTTTGAAAAAAAGCTTCATAAAAAAAACCTGGGTGTACTCCTTAATAATGAGACTGCAAATCTACTAAAGGCTGCAGGGGAATCACAGAGGTTTTCAAACATTTTACTGTGCGGATTTGAAAACATTATTGATAAAAATAGTGAAGTTCAGTTTGCCGCTATGTGCGCACTTCTTCCTACTGGCCAGCTATGTGTAGTTTTTCGTGGCACCGATGATACACTCATTGGATGGAAAGAAGATTTCAAAATGTCATTCACCTACCCCGTCCCCGCACAAGAACTTGCAGTAAAGTATTTAGAAAAAGCTTGCATTCGCTACAAAAAAACAACCTATATTATGGGACATTCTAAAGGCGGAAACCTAGCAGTACATGCAGCGGCTTTTTGCAGTCAAAAAATAGGAAAAAAAATAGCTGTAATTTATAATAATGATGGCCCAGGCTTTTTTTCAGAAACTTGTAAAAAAATAGAGTTCAGAGCTATTGAAAAAAGAATTCACACCGTATTACCAGAGTCATCAATTGTTGGAATTTTACTAACACAGCCCAGCAAGCCCACTTATATTGAAAGCTCAGAAAAAAATGGAATTTCTCAGCATGATATTTTTTCATGGAAGTTACAAGGGCCTAAGATTAAAGTAGCTGAATGTCAAAATCCACTAAGCGTGCTAACAGAAAAAACGGTAAATACATGGTTAGCAGAAGTAGGACCAAAAGATAGAGAGAAATTTATAAATGAATTATTTGAAGTTCTTTCTGTTACAAATGCGACTACATTATTAGAATTAACAGAGAATTGGCTTGAAAGCTCAGTTGCTGTTATACGGACAATGAACAAACTTGATAAAAAAACTAAAGACCAAATCTATAAAATAATTGGATTGTTATTTCATTCGATACACGTAAATTTACCGCCTCTTAAGGAATTCTTTTCCCGTGGGTAGTATAAAATCATCTCGTAATAAGACAATAGATTTTTCTCTTGAAAATGGCAGTGAGTATCAAAAGCGCTGCCTACTACCCAACAACGATATTACCTTAGAAAAAAATGTAATCTGTAATAAAACAATAATTGGCGATACTTTTAAAGTGCTTCCTTTGCTTCCTACATCCTTTGTTGACTTAGCAATTGTAGACCCACCTTACAATTTAGAAAAAAACTATCATGGAAATGTTTTTAAAACTTCTAGCAACGATGACTACGCAGAGTACACCCGATCATGGCTAGATGCTCTTATTCCAACTTTAAAACAGAATGCAAGTATTTATGTATGTTGTGACTGGAAGAGTAGCTTAGTAATTGGACCAGTCCTTTGTGAAAAGCTCATTGTTCGAAATAGAATAACATGGCAAAGAGAAAAAGGAAGAGGCGCAAAGTCAAATTGGAAAAATGGATTAGAAGATATTTGGTTTGCCACTGTTTCAAAAGACCACACTTTTAATGTGGACGCAGTAAAGGTGAGAAAAAAGGTTATCGCCCCATACAAACAAGATGGTGTGCCTAAAGATTGGGAGCACACTGAGAAAGGAAAATTTAGAAATACACATCCTTCTAATTTTTGGGATGATATATCCATTCCCTATTGGTCTATGTCAGAGAACACTGCACACCCTACGCAAAAAAGTGAAAAATTGCTAGCAAAACTAATTCTTGCAAGCTCCAATAGTGGTGACACCATTTTAGATCCCTTTTCAGGCTCTGGAAGCACACTCGTTACAGCAAAAAAACTTAACAGAAAATATGTTGGAATCGAACAAAACGAGCTTTATGGGGCGTGGGGCGAGTATCGACTTGAAAAAGCAGAAACCAACAAACGAATACAAGGATTTGAAGATGGCATTTTCTATGAGAGAAATTCAGCAATAATGTAGAATTACTGTACCTTAAAACTCACGCATACCCGTGTGCCCTTCATTAAGGTACTCTTTAAGTCAATTTTACCGTTGTGAAGATGTACCGCGTGCTTGACTATTGATAGACCTAATCCTGTACCTTTTATGCTACTAGAATGACTCTTGTCTACTCGATAAAATCTTTCAAATACACGTTTAATACTATCCTCTGGAATACCAATACCTGTGTCTTCTACACATACTTTGATATTTGATTCTTTCATTGTCAGACTTATATTCACTTCCCCTTTGTCTATATTGTATTTGATAGCATTTTCAATAATATTATAAAATGTTTCATCAAGTATACTAGGTATACCAGTTAGTGTAAGGTCTTCCATATTAGTATGTATTGCTATATGTTTTTTTTCTGCAATAATATCAAGGCGTGACACAATGTTTTCTATTAGATTTTTAAGATTTACCTCTTCTCTTTCATATTTATCATTCATCTCATCCAAGCGAGAAATTTTTAAAATATCGTCTATTAATTTTAATAGATTTGTTGCTTCATGGTAAATTTTTTCACAAAAACTGTGAATATCCTCTGGCTTTGCAATTCCCGTTTTTACGAGTTCTGCGTAACCCAAAATTGATGTTAAAGGTGTTTTTAATTCATGAGAAACGTTAGCTGAAAACTCTTTACGAACTCTCTCAGCTTGTGCCTTTTCAGTATAATCAATCGCAATAATTACAACACCAACAACCTTCTGTATACCTTTGCGTTCATTTTTCACCGGTGCAATATGGAGTATGTACTCCTTATTATGTATTTCTAACGCTATTTCACTATTATTGCCCTCATATGCACTTTGAATTGCCCTAATAAAGCCATCATTTCTGCTTAATTCTAGTACATCCCGTTTTATTCCTTTTGATTTTTTAGTATTAAATATTTTTAATGCCTTTTTGTTAATTGAGGCAATTTTATTATCATCATCAAGTAAAATAAAGCCATCACCAATATTTTCTGTAAGTATCTTAAATTCTTCTTTCTTTTGGCTTAACTTTCGTTTTTGCTTTTTTATAAACCGATCTTGTCCACGTATTTTTTGATAGAATAAGTCGAGCTCATCGTACAATGGTTCATTGATATTATATAAAGGTGCTACAATCCTTTTAGTTAAATAGCTTGAAATAAATGCAGATAATATAATAATGCACACTGCAACAACTATTATAAATGGAATTGTTTTAACAACAAGTGCATAAATACTATCAATAGTGATAGATAATCGTAAAATTACATCACTGTTTAATTTTTCAGCATAATAATATGTTTGACTTCCAAGAGTATCAGAAAGGCGTGTACTTTCTGCCTTAGTTTGTGTAGATAGCGCAACTACTTCATCCCTATCGGCATGGTTTTCCATCGCCGTGTGGTCGCGTCGGTTATCATAGAGTACGGTACCATCAATTGCAATAAGAGTTATCCTAGAAGAGGTAAAAATATCCTCAAAATTATACTGGTTGGCATTTGCTTGGAGTGCCTTTTTTATTTGTGGAAACTCCATTTGTATCTTTGTTTTTTCATTTTCAAAAATTTGATTATACATAATGGATGAAACTAAAAATGAAAAAATACACACTGCTATAAGTGTAACACCCGTTATACTATAAAATATTCGCTTTCTCAAATTATCTCTCCAATTTTATAGCCGACATTTCTAACTGTTTGAATTAGGCTACCATCGTCTCCAATTTTTTGTCTAAGCGTTCGAATATGAACATCAACAGTCCTACTCTCACCACTATACTCATACCCCCACACGGTAGATAAAAGCTTATCACGTGAATAAACAAGACCTTGGTTTTCCATTAAAAAACAAAGCAACTCAAACTCACGATAAGAAAGCGAAACCTCCTTATCATATACAAAAACTGTTCTTTTCTTTTTGTTGACAGTAATGTTTGAAACCTTAACTTCATCACTACTTTCTTCATTAATAAACGAACAGCGTCTTAACACAGCCTTCACTCTAGATATCATCTCCATTACGGCAATTGGCTTAGTTATATAGTCATCTGCTCCAAGGTCAAGCCCTTTTATTTTGTCATATTCACTTGTTTTTGCAGTGATTAATATTACGGGGATATGTTTTGTTAGCTCATTTTCACGAACTTCTTTTAATATGGTTAGACCATCTTTTTCAGGAAGCATTATATCAAGTAAAATCATTTGTGGGAGATTTTCTTTTAGCCTTTCCTCAAGTTCACTTGCATTTGTACAACCAACAACGTCAAACCCTGCAGTACGCAAGGCATACATAATAAGTTCTTGAATATTTGCTTCATCTTCTACGCAATAAATCATGTTTAATCTTCTCTTCTGTGTATTCCTGTAATTGAAAACTCAACCCATTCGGCAATATTAGTTGCATGATCACCTATCCTTTCAAAGTATTTAGCAATCATAAGCAAGAAAATAGCATTTTCAACTTCATGCATGTTTTCTTTCACAATGTTAATTATATCAGCTTTCATTTCATCAAACAAGTCATCAACCACGTTATCATACTTAATAACATTCTCACAAATAGTAATATCACTTTTTACGTATGCATCAATAATATCGGTTACCATTTTTATAGTAGCATCGGCTAGTGCTTGTATATGTGAAATATTTTTATAATCTGACAGATCATTATTTAACACAATTTCTGCTATGTCTCTAGCTTGATCACCTATTCTCTCTAAATCAGTTAGCATCTTTAGCGTTGCAGATATTTTTCGTAAATCTTTAGCTACGGGATGGTGCTTTAATAAAAATGTTAAGCATACCTCTTCAATATCCCTTTCCTTTTTATTAATTTCCTCTTCGAGCGCTACAGCCTCATGGGCACTTTCAATATCATTATCGAGAAGCGCCTTAGATGCCTTTTCAATTGCATTTTCACAAAGATTACCCATAAGAACAACTTCTTTATGAAGCGAACTTATTTGATTATCAATTAAACTACTCATTATCCGAATCTCCCCGTAATATAATCTTCTGTTTCTTTTTTTTGAGGTAAAGAAAACAATGTATTTGTATCATTAAATTCTATTAAGTCACCAAGTAAAAAGAAGCCTGTTTTATCTGAAACTCTTAATGCTTGTTGCATGTTATGTGTTACAATAACAATAGTATAATTCTCTTTAAGTTTTAGTACAAGATCTTCAATTTTTGAAGTTGATATCGGATCAAGTGCTGATGTTGGCTCGTCCATTAATAGAACTTCGGGGTTTACCGCTAGTGCCCTTGCAATACAAACCCGTTGTTGCTGCCCTCCGGACAAACTTAATGCAGACTTTTTTAATGTATCTTTTGTTTCCGACCAAATAGCAGCATCACGTAAGCTTTTTTCAACAATATCATCAAGCATTGATTTACGCTTTATTCCATGGGTTCTTGGTCCATATGCAATATTGTCATAAATGCTCATAGGAAAGGGGTTTGGCTTTTGAAATACCATTCCAACTCGTTTTCTTAACGTATTTATATTTATATCTTTATAAATATCATCATTTTCAAGTAAAAAATCTCCATCAATCTTACATGAGGGAATAAGGTCATTCATACGATTTAAGCTTTTTAATAGTGTAGACTTACCACACCCTGATGGTCCAATAAAAGCCGTAACCTCATTTGATTTAACATTTAAATTAATATTTTTTAGTGCGTGTGATTCGCCATAATATACATTTGCATTCTTAATTGAAATTTTCATCATTTCTCCTCGTTAACTTGTTTTTACCATTTTTTTTGCAATAAATGCAGAAAACATATTCATTCCAACTACAATTATTAGCAAAATTGCAGATGTTGCATAGGCTTGATTTACAAAAAGTCCTTCAGATGTAAGCATATACATGTGTATTGAAAGGGTTCTTCCTGTAGTAAAAAGATTTCCAACATTAGGTGATGTTCCTGCCGTATAGAGTAAACAGGCAGTTTCTCCAACTACACGACCAATTGCTAAAATTATACCAGCTACTATTCCATTAATTGATGTAGGTAGAACAACTACAAAAATGGTTCTTAGTTTTCCTGCCCCTAGCCCAAAACTTGCTTCTCTATATTCAATTGGAACAGATTTTAAAGCTTCTTCAGTGGAGCGAATTATAAGCGGTAAAATCATAATTGAGATAGTAAAAATTCCTGAAAGTAAGGACATGCCTAACTGTAAAAAAACTACAAAAAATATGCTCCCAAACAAACCATAGATAATTGAAGGTATACCTGCTAGTGTTTCAGTAGTTAGTTTTATTATTTGAACCAATTTGCTTTCATTATTTGAATACTCTACCAAGTAAATTGCAGTAAAAATTCCAAAAACGGCAGCAAGTGTTACACTTAAGAAAGTAAGTATAAAAGTATTTACAAGAGCTGGAACAAGGGAAACGTTTTCTGAAGTGTACTTTACATCAAAAATTGATGGTAGGTCATTATAGAGCTTATTTATTTCATCTATAATTGGACCAATACCAGATAGTAACACATATCCAATAATAAACACGACGGTAGAAATAGTAATTACTGCAGAAGAATACACAAGTGCTCTAATAATTTTTGAAGAAAATTCTTGTTTCATATAGTCGTAACCCTATTTTTTATAAGTGAAAAACTCATGTTAATAAGTAAGATAAACACAAACAAAACAACTCCAGTTGCAATAAGTGCTTCTTCATGCAAGCCTGCGGCATATTTCATTTCAATTACAACGTTTGCAGTCAAAGTTCTAATTCCTTTTAATATATCACCTGTTAAACGAGGTTGATTTCCTGCAATCATAATAACAGCCATAGTTTCTCCGATAACGCGTCCAATACCTAGTACAACAGATGCAAGGATTCCTGACTTAGCTGCAGGAAGTACAACCTTAAAGACACTCCTTTCATGTGTTGCTCCAAGGGCTCTAGAGTTTTCATACATCGCTACAGGTACAGCTCGTATTGCAGTCTCACTAATTGTTATTATTGTTGGTAAAATCATTATTGCTAAAAGTATAGATGCTGAAAGGATACTATTACCGTTTCCTCCAATATAGTCTCGAACAAAGGGAACAAGAACGGTCATACCAAAAAAGCCGTAAATGATTGAGGGTATACCCGATAATAAATTTATCGCTGGCTTTAGCCACGAATAAATATATTTTGGGCAAAAAAATGTCATATATACAGATGTCATTATTCCAATTGGAACTCCCATAACAATGGCAAGTGCTGTAATATACAAGCTACCAATTATCATTGGAAATATGCCGTACATATCATTAGTAGGTTTCCATGTCATTCCAAATAAAAAATCTACAACTCCTATTTTTCCCATTGCGGGTAGTCCATTTGCAAACAAAAATGCACAAATAAATAATACCGCAAGGATAGAAACTAAGGCTGTAATCAAAAATAATTTTTCAAATGCTAATTCTTTTAACTGCGTTGTTTTCATTGTTTCCCAATTGTATTCACGGCATAAAGCCATGAATACATATAATGATGTTATAAGACATGTAAAGCGCTACCATAGTAATACGGCAGCACTTTACCTACATTCAATATATCTTAGTGATTATTGAACGCTTGAAAAGCTTGTTGCATTTCCAAGGAATATTTCTTTAACTGCTTCCAATGAAAGATTTTCAATAGTGTTTTCAGTATTTACAACTACTGCAATTCCATCTTGTGCAATTTCCAATCCATTTATTTCTGCTTTTTCTGAATCCTTAAGGTTTCGGCTCGCCATTCCAATTTCGAATGTTCCATCGATTGCACCCTTTACACCAGCACTAGATCCAATACCCTCAATGTTTATTGTTACATTTGGGTTTCTTTGCTTGTAACTTTCAGCAATTTTTTCCATCAAAGGGTATACTGAAGTTGAACCACCGATTGAAAGCATCCCTTCAGCAACACCACCTGCGTATGGTCCATTATCATAAAGAGGTATAAACCCTTCCTCACTTGCAATTGCCTGTCCTTCATCACTTTTAATAAATGTAATAAAGTCATCTGCAATTATCGATAAGTTATCTCCATATGCTATGTTAAATGGTCTTGCAACTTTATAGTTACCAGCTTGAATGTTAGCTACTGTTGGTTCAACTCCGTCAATTGATAAACCTTTTACCGAATCGTTCAATGAGCCAAGTGAAATATAACCAATTGCATTTTTGTCATTTTGAACTGCTGTTATCACTTTACCAGTTCCATCATGAACAATTGCATCTAAGCTCGTATTATCACTTCCTCCTTCATCAAGACCCACAATTTCAACAAAGGCACCTCGTGTACCTGAGCCTTCTTCTCGCGTAATTACTGAAATTGTGTCATTTTCTGCTTTTGCGCAAGAAAAGAATGTTAGTGTGGCAACCGCAACAAGTGCTCCTAGTTGTACTTTTTTCATATATACTCCCTTCGAACCTCAGTATTTTGAGTGTTCTATTTTTATTTGTGCTTCACTTTCTTATGTGCCGCACGGTATTCTTGAGCAAACTATATAAGCACTGTGTTAAATCTAAAAGAGAAGTAATGTAAATTCCGTGTAAATTATGCAGATACCTAGGCTAAATGAACTAACTAAATCGATGTCACTTTCAGCGTTGATTAAAGCGTGTTTTTATGGTATACTATTAAAGCATGCAAATACAAGTTGATGATGGCATTCTTACTGCCTACGAGCAGTTTAGAGAGGGCAACCCCCATAAAGCTAAAGAGATACTCGAAAATGAACTTAGAAAGTCTTTAGACAATGCAGAAATAATTTTTTTACTCAAATGTGCAAAGTACTGGATTGAAGCTTTTAACCACCAAGAAAAAATGTCCAGTAAGTTTCAAGCTGGCGAATATATTTTGGGCGAATGGACAAGCTTCATCGCCTTTGTAGGTGACGCACATAAGAAGTTCTCCCAAGCAATTTATGCAACAAAGAGAGGTGTTTTTACCATTGCATTAGAAAATTACCAGCGAATGGTAAATGAACGTGATAAGTCACTTAAAGCAGAACTTTTAGGACGCATTGGCTTATGCCACAAAGCTCTTGGTAATTATGAAACAGCAATTCGTTTTTTACAGGATGCAAATTCTTTACAGCCAAACTCGGCAACAATTTTAGCAGAGCTGGGCGACTGCTATGCCCTTTGTGGTGAAGAAAAAACTGCAAAGGTTTTGTTTAGAGAAGCATTTTTTATTTCACCACAGGATGTAAATGATACTTTTTTAGAGTCTGAACTGTATAAAACATTAAAAGAAAGCACCATTAAAAAAGGTTACACTGGACAAATTCTTAAGGAATGGATACCCGTTTATGGAGTGCTTTTTGGGGTTTTTAATATTAAAAGAGAATTGAGAGCACTTGAGTCGGGAAAGCTTCGCCAAGCTGTTTTTTCTTTAGAAAAAGAGCTCAAAGAAGACAATTATGAAAACGACCTACTGGTTCCAAAGCTTATAAATCACTACTTTTGGCTCATCGACCACTATATTACAACAACAGGGGAAAGGTCAAAAATCACTGAAATTCTATTAAAAATTAAGTTGCTTGATAGCGATGTTCATGATTTATACACTAAGTAGTATGTAAAAATATATTAAGGTTGTTGCTCATAACACTTGAGTATTTTTTATAAAAATGGTATAATTTATATTAGTGGTTGCTATAT
>CAYJFX010000002.1:0-41733 GCA_964369735.1 uncultured Treponemataceae bacterium | reverse complement strand
AATTACTTATACCACAAAAACATATTTTCAACACCTTATGGTAAAAGACTAGGAGAATAAATGTCAGAAAAAATAGTAAAATCTGTACAAGATATGCTTAATGAAGAAAAATGGACCAGAGCGACAATAACAAATTATACAAAAACACATTTTATTGACCTTGCTAACGTTGTTGAAAATGCCCATCAAGAAAATTGCATGGATGAAATTCAAGATTTGTGTGATGAACATTTAAGCCATACAAAGCATAGTATCATTGCCTTATACCTATCAGGAATGATAGCACTAAAAAAGAAAACGCTTGATAACTCTTCACTTATTGAGTTAATAAATATTTTTCAAGATAATCATAAAAGTTCTGTTGTAGTATACCTTTGCGAAAGCATTTTAGCTGAAGATGACAGCAACAAGTTTGCACTTAGAACATTGGCTGATGCTTATAGCCAAGATGATAATGAAGCAGTTTGGGAAATATATGAAACAATCGTACGTCTAGACTACGAAGAAGCAGATATAGCAAAGCAACTAGCTGAACACTACGAAAAAGAAGGCAACGAAAAAGATGCCATTGATTACTATAAAAAAGCACTGTTACGATATGTAAATAAAAAAAGTGAAAATCAAATTAAGGAAATTTGGTCGAAACTAGTTGGGCTAATACCCGAAGAAATCGACTTTTTCTTACTCGTGCAAAGAAAAATTGCTAAAACTATTTCTGATGTTAGAAGCGCAACATTAATGCAAGATATATATGTTTATTATAAAGATCAAAAGGATTGGAATATAGCAATAGACATACTTAAACTTATACTTGATATTGATGAAAAAGATTCCTGGGCACGAAAAGAAATAGTTGAATGCTTCAAAGGTAAATATTCAGAACACAGTCAATTAGAAGATTATATTAGAGTTTCAAACTTAAACCAAAGTTGGAGAAATGTTTTTGAAGCAATTAGTGATTTTGAAAAGCATATTGCATTTGATGCGAAGAACTTTGTTTTTCACAGAACATGGGGTGTTGGCTTAATTAAAAAGGTTGAAAATGATGAAATTTCTATTAACTTTGGTAAAAAGCATGGTGTAAGAGATATGTCACTAAAAATGGCTGTAAACGCACTACAACCATTGAACAAAGACCACATTTGGGTTTTAAAAGCTACAAAGTCAAAAGACGAATTATTAAAAATGGTTAAGTCAGATAAAATATGGGCATTAAAAACTATTATTAAAAGCTTTGATAACAATTGTGATTTTAAACGAATAAAAGCAGAACTCGTGCCAGCAATTCTAACAGCAAGCGAGTGGACAAGCTGGAGCAATACAGCACGCAAGCAAATCGATAATGATCCAACCTTTGGAATAAACCCCAATGACATAACAATGTACAATGTAAGAGAAAGAGCTATATCACAAGAAGAAAAACTTTCTAACGAATTTAAAGCACAAAAACAATTCTTTATGCGACTCGATATCTTAATGCGCTTTGCTCAAGAAGCAGATACTGAATCTGAGCTTTTTGCAGACATGTTCGATTACTTTGCAGCGCACATTCGTTCGTTCTCTGTAGTTAATGAACAAACTATTGCAGCTTTTTTAGTAATACGAAGAATTGTTGCCGAGCATCAGCATCTAGACCCAGGTAGCCGTGTTACATTTGAGCAGTTTTATTCAGGTATAGAAAACCCTGTTGCATTGTATAACGCATTGAAAGACACAAAAAACACCTTTTTGCGCCAAGACTTTTTACATTGCATAAAGTCCCTTTTACCAAACTGGGCAGAACAATATGTTATTTTATTTCCAACCGTTTTACATCATGACATGTTAACATCGTTGCTAAATGCAGGGCATGCTAACATGGTAAAACAAATGATTGTAAATAGTTTTGAAAACTATCGCGATTATCGTGATGCTGCAATTTTCTTTTTCAAAGAAGCACAAACTGAAGATTGGTTTATTGACGCAGATATAACATTTGAAAAGCAGCTCATTACTCTAATAAGAATAATGAATCTATGTTTTAGAGAAATTGCAAATCAACATGATACTACCGAAAACAAAAAGATTATTAGAAATATTCAGCAAATTTTATTTAAGGATAACATACTCATAAATTATATGCTCGAAAATGATGCTGATACAATTACACGCTTATACACTGTGATAAACGATGTAAAAGACTTAGATCCTGCAATTAAGCAGACGGTGAGAAATAGAATACTCGAAAAGCACCCTAACTTCAAATTTCATAATGCAATTGAAGAAAAAACAGTTGTACCTCGTGGCTTAATTGTTACATTAGGCATGCTCAATAAAAAGAAACAACAATTAGAACATATTGTTAATGTTGAAATACCAGAAAATTCAAAAGAAATTGGTGAAGCTTTAGCACAAGGTGACTTGAGAGAAAATGCGGAATACAAAGCTGCAAAAGAAAAACAAAGCCAGTTAGATAATATCGCTGGACGTTTACAAGATGAAATTGAAAAGGCTCAAGTATTTGACCCTTCAACGGTCACTGTAGCGCAAGTTGGATTTGGCAATACAGTTACCTTACTAAATAAGATATCGAATACAACAGAAGAGTTTACAATTTTTGGTCCTTGGGAATCAGATCCAGATAATAAAATTATTTCATATATGTCGCCACTAGGCCATGCAATTCTTAACTCAAAAGAAGGTCAAAATCTTGATTTTGAAATAAACGAGGTTAAGCATTCCTATGAAGTAAAAGAAATAAAAGTTGCAAAGTTCTAGAACATAAAAAAAAGCACCAAATGGTGCTTTTTTTTTGCTTACCTGATTATTTATCCTTCCAATATTGTCTTTGCCTTTGCTTTAATACTATTTGCAACATCACCTTCTGTTAAAGATTGTACAGTACTTCTTAAGCTAAGGTAGGGATTTTTTTTATAAATATCCAAACCCGTCCCCTGTGTTGCAACATCTTTACTCAGTAGAAATGCTTCACAAACCTTCTCAAATTTTGAGTTTTCATGTTTTGCAAATTCTTTCCCTAGAGCATAGCGCAAATTTTTCTTTTTATCATCCGTTACTACTTGTAGAGCGAGCACAATTACTGCATCAACACCTTTACTGCTATCATGTTCTAGCAAAGAACTCGATACATTTGCCTTTACGGTATCACTCACAATGGCACCTTCTAGTAATTCTATCATATAGTCAATACCTGCACTATAATTAAATAAGGCTAATAAGTCATAGCACTTATTTTTAATCACTACTTCGGTGTCATTTTTTGCACGGTAAAGCAGTGCAGCACTGGCTTCCTTAAGCTCTAATTTTTCAATTGATTCAAGTGCTTGTAAACGAACTTTATAATGGTCATCTTTTAATGCATTTAATATTAATTTTTTTGCATCCTCACTAGTGTTTGTACTAAGTCCTTTAACTGCATATTCTCGTATATTTGGGTCTGTAGAATCATAAAGATCAACCAAAATCTGTGTAGACGACTCTGGGTCGATATTTCCTATAGCTTCCGCTGCATACATACGAACATACGAGTTTTCATCTTCATTTTCTACCATTTCAACTAACATGTCATATGTCTCTGGAGCTTGTAAGTCTGCTAAAGCACGTACAACACTCTGTCTTTCTCCTGTTGTTAAGTCATTTTCAAGATACTCAACTAAAAACAGGGCTTCGTCGCTGCCACCAACTTTACCTATTGCAGAAATAGATGCATTAAAATAAGCAGATTGGTCACTATCAATTAGATTTACTAACAATGGACCTGCTTCTGTCACGCCAAGATCTCCAACATACTGTATCAAAGCATTAACAGTGGAATTCTTTTCATCGTAGGGATCTTCTAATAAATAAAGGGCATATTCCTTTAGAGACTCATCTTCAAGCTCTCTAAAATATGTAATAATACCATCTTTTAATGTCGTATTTCGTGCGCTCTCGAATATTTCTGACAGCTCTTGCGTATATGTATCATCTTTTTCAGAAATCAATGTAGAAACCAAACTGCTAACTTCGCTATCTAAACCAAATTGGAGTATATCTAAGCGTTGCTCTCGTTCTGATTGAACGTCCTCTTTTTCTTCTATAACTTCTTCTTGCACTGGAGTGCTATCAACTGCTTCAGAACTTTCTTGCACTGGTGCAGTTTCGGTTATTACATCACCCTGTCTAATCGGTTGTGAAAATATGTTTTGGTAATATAGTAAACATAGCAAAATAAAAATTTTGTTAGAATTTTTCATATCATCTCCTAATAAAAAGCTACTCTTATCTCTTAAAAGCAGTATAGCGCTTCATAAATGTTTTTCTATACTCATCAAATTTATTTTCATTAATAGCACTATGTACTTCAGCCATCATATTATGTAAAAAAGCTAGATTGTGGTAGCTTGCTAGCATAGAACTAGCAATTTCATTGTTTTTATATAAATGTCTTAAATAAGCACGTGAGTAATTTTTACAAATTTTGCATGAACACTCTGGGTCAATAGGTGAAAAATCATTTTCATACTGTACTTTCTTTATTGCAATTGGACCATCTTTTGTAAAGTAAGACCCATTTCGTGCATTTCTCGTAGGAAGAACACAGTCAAACATATCCACACCATTAGAAATAGCTTCAAGAATGTAGTCTGGTGTACCTATTCCCATTACATATCTAACTTTGTTTTTTGGTAAAAGCTCCATGCTATATGATAAATATTCGCAGTATGCATCAAAGGGCTCTCCTACAGACAGTCCGCCTATTGCAATACCAGGTAGATCTAAATTTGTAACAAAATCAGCACTTTCTTTTCGAAGGTTCTTAAAAAAATTACCTTGCACAATAGGAAATAGATATCCTTCATAGCCTTCACTTCTTCGTTTTAGCCATGTTTCTTTTGCACGCTCAGCCCAAAGGTTTGTTATGTATAAGGCTTCCTTTGCTTTCTTTTCAGTTATACCATATCCCGTACATACATCTAATTGCATTTGTATATCCGAATTAAATTGCGTTTGTATATCTACAATATATTCTGGTGTTAAAAAATGTTTTGAGCCATCTATATGACTTTGAAATTTAACACCATCGGTGGTTATCTTTCTAAATGGGCTCAAGGAAAAAACTTGAAACCCACCTGAATCTGTTAAAAAGTTTTTTTTCCATGATGAAAAACCATGTAAGCCGCCTGCTTTCTCCAATATATCTCCACCTGGTCTTAAGTATAAATGATATGTATTAGCAAGAATTATGTCAAATCCAATTTCTTCCAAATCATCTTTTGTAACAGCCTTCACACTTGCATTTGTTCCAACAGGCATAAATACGGGTGTTTTTACGTCTCCATGTGGTAGTGAAAGTACTCCACAGCGAGCCTTACTTGTTGTATCTTCATGTGTGCACGTATAAATATCTTTCATTAAAAAATGTCCTTCTAAGTCCTATTCTATTATCGGCAAAATTATGTACGAGCAAAACGTAATAACGCAATGCTTACTCCTATAAATACAACAACTGGTAACCAGGCGCCTGCAAAGGGTGATAAATAACCAAACTTTGCCATAAGCATTGTTACCATTTGAAATACATAAAAAACAACTGCGGCGCTTACACAAAGTGCTAAACTTACTAAAAGAACATTCTTTTTAGATTTTCCTGAAAGTCCAATTGATAAAAATACTGTAATAAAGATAATAAATGGGAATGAAAATTTTTCATGATACTGTGAACTTTCTTCAGAAAATGGAAGCCCTGTTCTTCGCAGCTTATCAATATATTCTCTAGCTTCTTTTACGCTTACTTCTTCAACCTCAATTTCTACATTTCTAAATGTTTCAGGCGGTTCTTTACTTTTAAAATCGGAACCCTTCCTCATCAATAAGTTACCATTTGTATTTGTGTAAGTATATGCATTAAATAAATCCCATGTTTCTCCATTCCACAATGCGGAGTCAGCCTTAATAATTTTATTCAATGACTTATCTTCATTTCGTATGTATATATCTATATTGTTGAGCCTTTGTTGTTCATCATAATATATGTCACTTCTATACACTGTTAGGCCTGCATCTGCTAATACAACAATTCTATTATTATCATACGACGGGCTTTCTTGTAAGGCTAGGCTTTGCACTGTTTCCTTTTTTTGCAAGTTAGGAACAACCACTAAATCCTCAAAGAAAAACAAGCCGATACTCGCTACAAATGAGAAAATTAAAATTGGAAGTGTAAACTTAAAAAGAGAAATTCCTGAAGAAAATATTGCAGTTAATTCATTTGTAGCATAAAGGGCACTCAAAGTATATGCAGAAGAGAAAAGAATTGCTAAAGGTAAGGAAAAGGAAATTGCCTTGGGAGTGTATAATAAACTAATTTTAATGATGTCGATTGCAGGCACTTGAATTAATAGGTATCGCCATAAATTCATAAGTAAGTCAACGAGAACTATTGCAAATGAAAAAAATGCAAGCGTGCCTATAAAAGTGGGGAAAAATCGCTTTAGCAAATATTGAATCAATATCATTTTTTTACTAACCTCACAAAAAATAAAAAGCCTGCAAGTCCAACTAGAAAATTTGGAAGCCACATTGTGAAAAATCCATCTAGCCCATTTCGCAACCCAAACTGTTGACCTAAGATTAGGAAGGCCCAATACAAAACAGAAATGCATATTCCAATTATCAAACCAATTGTTTGTCCATTATGTTTTCCAAATAGTATAGATATGGGAAAGGCTAGAAATGCAAAAAAGATTGAGCCAAATGGGAGCGAAAATTTCTTGTGTAACTCTAGCTCATAAGTGTTAATTGTTTGAATATCGGCTGTTTCATCCATTCTTAAGTTTTCAATTTCATTTCTTAAATCATAGAATGTCATTTCTCTTGGATTTGTTGCTGTAAATGTTGGAAAAAAGTTTGATGCAAATAAATTCATTGTTGCCTGTTCAGACTGTAAATAATCATAACTATCAACCGTATTATTATCAAAAAAAGCTGCTGTAGCATTCGCCATATTCAAGGTCATTGCAACACCTTTATCTTCGGGTGTAACAACATTCACATCAGTCGCAATAATAGCTCGTTCTTGACCTTCAGAATCAGTATCAAAAAGCATTAAATCAGAGAGATTTTTTCCTTTAACTTCACCTATAACTAAAATAGAATTATCAAAGCGCCTTATAGAATGTGATTCTAACTCTACAGAGGGATTAGATACCAGTATGGAAATATATAACCTATTATATGCAATAGTGCCCATTGGTAGTAAATAGTCATTAACAAAAAAGGAAAAAATTGAAATTAACAAACCAAGAAATAGAGCTGGTGTCATTAAAAAGAAAAAAGAATGCCCGGTAGAACGTAAAATAAGTATTTCATTATCACTTACCATTCTACCTAAACACATCAAAAATCCTACCAAAGTTGCAAAGGGCGCAGCTTGTGCAATAATAAATGGGAGTGAGTAAATAATAAACAAGAGAACTTGGCTTACGGGAACCCTTTTTTCTAAAATATCCTCTGCGGTTAATAGGAGGTGATTTACAAAAAAAATAAGAAAGAAAAAGAGAAATGCAATTGCAAAGTATACCCATAGCTCTTTTAATAAGTATTTTAGTAGTATATGCTTATTGCTTTTTATCATCTATCGAGCTTCCTTATAAATATCAAACTGCTGCCTATTTATACGCCGGTACTCCCAAATCCACCTGCCCCTCGCTCAGTTTCAGATAAATTATCTACAAGCTTAAACGATGCTTGAAAAACTGGTGCAAGTACAATTTGCCCAACGCGGTCACCATTATTAATAATAAAATCTTCATCACCGTGATTTATCAAGATTACTTTAACCTCACCTCTATAATCACTATCGATTGTTCCGGGGGAATTTAAACAGGTAATCCCATTTTTAGCAGCTAAACCCGATCTAGGTCGCATCTGTATTTCATACCCACAAGGTATTTCAAAGCGCAATCCAGTTGGAACCATATACCGCATGCCAGGCTTTAAACAAATTGTTTCATTAAGATACGCACACACATCAGCACCTGCTGATCCTATAGTTTGATACTCAGGAATGTGCGCACCGTTTTCTGCAACACACTTAACAATAATATTTTCCGTATTCATATAATTAGTATATCATACAATGCACAAAGTGAAAAGAGGACAATATTAGTTGATTTACGTTTAACTACCGAGTTGCACCATATGGGTTATCAAAGTCATCTATACTCATCGATTCTAGTTTTTTGTATATAGATGGTTCAACAAACCTAGCCCTGCCATCCCTAGGAGGCCTTTGTATTGAATTATGGGCAAGAATTTCATCGTTTATATTAATAATATCAGAAAGTTCTAAATATGGTTCGCCAAATACTAAAATAGTATTGTCTTCATTAGTGAGAGTATTCTCAGAAAAGGGTGAGATTGAAGTTACATTGCGTACCATAGTTCTAAGGCCAGTTGCGCTTGTATATACTTGATCTCCAATTTGGATATATTTATCAATAAATACTGATGAGTTTTCAGAATTAGGTACGAGTTCTAACTCAACCTTTTCATCTGAATAAGGTAGTGAACTTAACCAATAGCGTATCTCATAGGTTGCAGAATCGTTAACATAATACCCCAGTACTTCATTTTTTATTTTAGTTGGATCAATGCTCAGCTCTGTTGTATTACTTTGAGGAAGCCAGAGAACACCTTCAGCTGGTAGTGCTGTAGCAAAATCAAACTCTGCGGGTTTTTCAATCTTCACTTTAAAAACTGGATTTTCTTCCTCTTCTTCGATAATTGGGTTTCCCAATGTTGCATATGCAGTTGATGCTTTCCAATATTCAGCATATAAACTATTTTCAAAGCGGGCAAGATTAATCGGAACACTAGGATCTAGTGGGTAGAGTCCATCATAATAGTACCCATAGAATGTTTTTAAGACAACCTGAGCTGTTGTGTTCCCATCGTCATCGTCATGTAAAGATATTATTTTTGATTCATTTTCCCATATTCCCTGTAGTACATTATAATCTTCAATTTGAAAACCTTCTTGAGAAAAAAGATATGGTGAAATAAATACTAATAATAAAATAATAGCGTTTTTAACAAAGCTCATACTATAGTATCGGCAAAAAAAGTATAAAAAAGAATGTCTTACTCTAAAGAATTTCCCTTAAAAATGAGTTTAAATACAAAAGACCCTGTTCTGTTAATGAATACCGAGTGTTGCTTATACGACAAAGGCCCCTACTCTGCCAGTGCAAAAAAACCTTGCCTATCTTTGTTTCTAGTTCTTCTCCAAATCGTGAGTAGTATTCTTTTGCACAAACTCCTTCAAGAGTTCTAAAGCCCATCATTAAGTACTCGAATGCCCTATCATTAATTGTTAGTCCTTCTATATCAAGTATACTTTTTGGAACATCGACTGTTTCAATAGTATCTCTTGCGTTCCAGTAACTACAGTAGTCTATAATATTCTTAGTTCCAGTGAAACGACTATCTTCTACTGTTCCACATGCACCACTACCAAGGCCTATATAATTCTCCATTCTCCAATATGCTTTATTATGAACACTTTCACTTTGAGTATTTTTAGAAAAATTTGAAACTTCATATTGAATATAACCACTGTCCCTTAAAAGATCACTCCCTTTAAGCCATTGCTTATCAGATTTTTCTTCATCAAATACAAGCTTACCTTCTTCTATGGCTGTGTAGAGCGGCGTAGTTTCTTCTAAAATTAAACTATACAAAGAAATGTGATCTGGATTATAATTGATAATAGTTTTGAGACTTTGTAAAAATTTTCTTGTAGAAAGGTTAGGAAGGCCGGAAATGCAATCTATAGAAAACTGATAGTCCCTACCCACATGTAAGTGTTCTTTTTTAGAATTATCTCTCCAAACTTGAAGGTTTTCTAAAGCCTTTATACACTCATCTTTTGATGAACGCCTATTTACACAGGTAAGCACATTGTCATCTAGTGCTTGAACACCACAAGAAACTCTGTTAATTCCACAGTCTCTTAACCCATTTAAATATTCCATTGCAAAACTGTCTGAGATTTCGGCTGGATTAACTTCAAACGTTACTTCTGCATTATTTTCCAAGGGACATAAATCTAAAAGTCCATTAAATAATTTTTTTATTTGGGGTATTGTTAATAAACTAGGTGTACCGCCACCAAGATACAGCGACTTCCACGCTAGAATTTTATGCTTTTTTACATGGTATGCAGCTTCTCGTAATAGTGCATCAATATAGTTACTTAGAGTTCTGCTTCCATCACCATTAACATCATTTAACTCGACAGAAAAAAAATCACAGTAAGTGCACTTTGATTTACAAAAAGGTATATGTATATAGGTGTACACTATTGAAAAGTTCTAATTGCATTAAATGGAAAATACTGCGCAATAACCTTTCCACTAATTGAGCTCTCATTAATAGGACCAAAAATTCTTGAATCGCTTGAAATTATGCGATTATCACATAATAAAAAATATTCGTTTTGGCCGAGCGAAAACTCCCTGGTTGAGCCTTGTGCGCCAATAAGCTTGTTCCAATCCTCTGGATATCCTTCAGAAATTACATCGTATTCCACACTAGATAATTCAAATTCAGTTAAAAAGTGAGAGGCTCCACCTGGTCTAATATGTGTAACATAGTTTTCTATATACAATGTATCACCAGGAACACCAACTATCCTATAAACCTCGCTATCTCCCCAACGTGTACCTTCAAAAAGGTGTATTTTTTGAAATGATAAGGAAGACACAATAAAATCTATAACAAGTTTTATAGCTGATTTATCTTCAATTGTTCCATTATTTAGTGTTACTAAGGATCCTCGTGATAATGGAGGTTTTTGTGAAAAGAGTAAAGACTCATTAATTAATGGGGCGACAAAAATCCCATTATTCCTTGTAAACTCAGGTTGCATAGATGTTGAGCTTACCCATTGTGGCTTAATAATAAAGAAAAACACTACTTGTAATACTATGATTGTACACAATAAGGCGACAACTACGGTAAGAATATTTTTCTTGTTTCGCTGCTTTTGTGCATAGGAAAAATTATATGATTCAACTGGCATACTTTAAGAATATCACAATTATACGTAGTTTTCAAGTGGTGTTTCTATTATGTCATGTGTTTTTACGTAAAAATTTAGAGTTAGCAACATCATCAATAAATAGCTCTTCTTCTTTTTGGACCTTTTTTTTCCAGTCCTTCATTTGTTTTTCTTTAAGCTTACTAATGACTTTTCTGTTTTTCATAGCCGTAGCAAACAATGTGCGCTTTTCAACAATTAAAAGCTCAGTCTTAGCTAACTCTTCTATGACTTCTTCTTTTCTCAAGTCGAGCCTATTTACATAATTTTCAATTGCAATAAACTCACTCGCATTAAATATGGTACCAGAAGAACGCCTTGCTGCAACTCTCTCTTGTGCAATTTCTTCTAACTCAGCATTGAGTTTGTTTGCAATACTAATTACCCTACCAAGTTCTTCTTTTGCTTGATTTTCATCAAACTCGCGTAAATTAAGAACTTTTTGAAGTCCAAATGAAAATTTTTTCATAACTATTCAATACTATCTTCTTCAAAAGTCTCTGTTTCGTCAAACAAGTCATCTACATCTCGCTCAGGTGATTTTACAGAATACATCCTATCCATAACATTGAAGCCTTCAACTTTCCACTCTTCATCTGGAATTTTGACACCTGATAAGGTTGAAAGTGCATGCATTGTATCTTCAATAGTGGTATGTTCAAATTCATCTTGTACTAAAAAATTGTCAATAAGAGGATGTGCATCGATGGCGGCATCAATCACTGCATTGCTACCTTTCTGATAGGCACCAACAGTTATCATATCTTCAGACTCAGCATAGGCTGCCATAAGTTTTCGAATTACTCCTACTGCTTCCTTTGTCTTTTCTCCTATTACTCGATTTGCTAGACGGCTAATGCTTCCCAAAACATCAATGGCTGGAAAATGATAGGCTTGCGCTAATTGACGGCTTAAAACAATATGGCCATCTAAAATACCTCTAACTGTATCAGAAATAGGTTCGTCCATGTCATCGCCATCAACCAAGACCGTATAAAATCCTGTAATTGTTCCTTTTGTAGATGTACCACTTCTTTCAAGAAGCTTTGGTAGTGTTTCAAAAACACTTGGTGTGTAACCCCTTTGAGCAGGTGGCTCACCAATGGATAAGCCTATCTCTCTTTGGGCACGTGCAAACCTTGTTACAGAATCAAACATGAGCATAACATCTTTGCCTTGATCTCTAAAATATTCAGCAATTGCCGTCGCAGTGTAGGCCCCTCTTAAGCGTGATAAGGGAGATTGATCTGAGGTGGCAGCAATAACAATTGAACGTTTTAAGCCTTCTTCACCTAAATCGCGTTGTATGAAGTCAATAACCTCTCTTCCTCGTTCACCAATTAAGGCTATAACATTTACATCTGCGTTAGTATTACGGGCAATCATCCCTAGTATAGTTGACTTTCCAACACCAGAACCCGCAAATACACCCATTCTCTGTCCTTTACCAATTGCAAGAAGGGAGTCTATTGCACGAATACCAGTTACAATTCTCTTTTCAATTGGTTTTCGCTCAAGGGGGTCAGGCGGTGAAGAAACTACAGGGTAGAAAGTGTCGGAAATAATATCTGGCTTTTTGTCATATGCCTTGCCAGTTGCGTCGAGAACTCTCCCTAACAGCTTTGGGCTAACGGCCACTTCTAAGACACTTCCAGAAGAAGTTACCGAGCTTCCAACTTCAATGCCTGTTGTTTCGCCATAGGCCATTAGTTGAACTACCTTATCATTCAAGCCAACAACTTCGGCTAGGACCGTAGAGTTAGTTGATGGAATGGAAATTGTGCAAAGCTCACCTATAACTGATTGTGGACCATTACTTTCAATGAGCATACCTTTTACACTTATTACATAGCCTGTACAGTGTATTGTTTCGGTATTTTCTACCTTTGTTAGGTACTTGTCAAAGATATCACTCATAACTATTCGCCAGGTATTGCTGCTGTTTTACTTATATTTTTAATCGGAGAAATTTCAAGTATTTTTTGTTCAAGTTCACTTAACTGTGTTGAAATACGAGCATCAATGGCGCCAAAGTCAGTTTCAATGATACAGCCACCTTTATCAACAGATGAATCTTCAGCAACTGTAATATTTTTAATACTCTCTACTGAGTCCATAAAATCCTTAATATGCTCTGTGGTGAGTTGAACATCAGATAAATTTACACGAATAATTACATCTCCCCTACCTTTTACTTTACGGAGGGCTTGAATAATATTAGACATTACAACATTTCTTTGACTTTCTGATATTACTTTTACAACTTTACGTGATATAAGCAGAACAAGCTCTACAATTTGTTGCTCTGTTTCGTCTAAGATAACTTTTCGCTTATCCATAGTTTTTTCTAATATTATATGTAGGCGATCTATTAGCCGTTGCACTTCTTGCTTACCAGCTTGGTAACCATCTTCATGCCCCGCTTCAAAGCCATTACGCTTTGCTTCGCTTACATTCTTTTCATGGCGTTGCTCTGCTTCTTTAATTATTTCTTGCGCTTTAGCCTCGGCTTGTGCAATAATAGCTTGGGCTTCATCTTCGGCTTCTTTTTTTAATACTGCTACTTGATCAGTTTTACGTTTTACTTCAGTAAAAGCTGCTTGTTCAGCGTTTTGTACAATATCTTTCGCTTCATTTTCAGCAGTCTCTATAAGTCTTTTCTTTTCTTCTTCCCACTCTGTTTTAAACATTTCAGCTTCGCGTCGAAGATCATCTGCCGTAGGGCCTACAAAATCGGGCACTTCTTCAAGAATTTCTTCAATTACCTCAGGCTCATAATTATGCGATAAAGGTAATAAAACGCTGTCTGAGATCTTTTTTATTTCTGTCGGTCGAAAAACTGCTTTTGCCATTTATACTATCCTTAGACAACCAATTCATCTTCACCAGAGCGAGCAATAACAATTTCACCCGAATCTTCAAGCCGTCTGATTGTCGATACAATTTTTTGTTGAGATTCTTCAACATCTTTAATACGCACAGGACCCATGAATTCCATATCTTCTTTTAACATACTTGCAGCACGTTTTGACATATTTCGGAATATTTTATCCTGTACTTCAGTATCGACAGATTTAAGCGCTTTCGCGAGTTCTTGCGTATCGACTTCGCGCATAACTTTTTGAATTGCACGGTCGTCGAGCATAACAATATCTTCGAAAACGAACATACGTTTTTTGATTTCTTCTGCCAAATCTGGGTCATCTTCCTCAAGTGATTCAATAATAGCTTTTTCTGAAGAACGGTCAACAAGGTTAAGAATTTCAACAATGCTTTCTACACCACCGGCTGCTGTATAGTCTTCACTAGAAAGTGTAGACAGTTTCTTTTCAAGAACACGTTCAACTTCACGTAAAACGTCAGGTGATGTTCTATCCATTGTTGCAATACGCCTTGCAACTTCACTTTGCACCTCATCTGGGAGATTTTGCAAAATAATAGATGCTTTATTTGGTTCAAGATATGCAAGAATAAGTGCAATAGTTTGCGGATGTTCTTGTTGAATAAAGTTTAAAAGGTGAGCAGGATCCGTACGTCGAATAAAGTCAAAGGGTCTAACCTGCAAGGAGCTTGTAAGTCTGTTAATAATATCAATAGCTTTTTGGCTACCAAGTGATTTTTCAAGAAGTTCGCGAGCAAAATCAATACCACCAGAGGTAATAAAGTTTTGTGCTTGTATCATTTCTTGGAATTCGCGTAATACTGCTTCTTTTAATTCAGCATCAACCGTTTCAAAACGAGCGATTTCAAAAGTAAGTGTTTCAACTTCATCTTCACGAAGATGTTTAAAAATTTCGGCTGAAAGATCGGCTCCTAGAGATACCATAAAAATAGCGGCTTTTTGGCGTCCATTAAGGTTCTTATAATCCTTTTTCTTTGAGTTACCACCACTAGAAGATTTTGTTTGATTACCTGCCATCTATTCCTCCATTAAAAACTCCGCGTTAGCGGCGTGCCATGGACGGCACGAATAAGCAATTGCGTTGAGGTATTTAGGCAACTGCAAATAAAAAAATGATATGGATTTCATTTTTTTACTCCTCCATCAACCAAGATCGAATGAGCATTGCCACATCTTCAGGGTGCTCTCTTGCTATTGTAATAGCATTTTCTTGTAGTTCGGCCCTTTCTCTTTCTTCAACAGACATAGTTACTTCCATACCTGCTTGCTGAGCTTCCCATAATGTTCTTTCACGTTCAAGTTGATGTTTTCGTAAAAGTTCTTCTTCTCGTAGACGACGCCTTCTCTCGAGCTCTCGAGTAACAAAACGTACAACTATAAATGCAAGTAGTATTGCAATAATAGAAACTATAGAAATAAGAATTGTTCGTCTTGTTTGTTCTTGTCGTAAGAATTCTGCATCCTCTGCTGCAAACTGCAAGGTTCTGTCAAACTGAACATTTCTAACAACAACAGAATCTCCTCGCGTTCTATCATACCCAACTGCGCCCTGTATAAGAGCTTCAACTTCAAGAATTTCCTCATCAGTTAGTGGTATATAGTTTCTTTGAATCTGACCATTGGGTGAAATTAGCAATACGCCTTCTTCATCATATTCTCGCTCCCAACGACCATCAATATTAACGGACACGGTCACTTTTCCTTGGGAAGGACTTCTAATCTCTTGGGTTTGTCGAGTATTTATCGCTTGATTTTGAGTAACAGAACTTTCTGTATTTATTCCATATACATTAGACATGTCAGAATACACAGGAGGGTTTTGCCCCTCAACACCTGCTGGCCCCTCTGGATTAAAGCCAGTACCACGCCATTCTTTATTTATTTCTTGTGAAGATAGTGTTACAGAGTCAAAAACCTGGCTATCATCATATGGGGTGTCAGGATTATCCGGTACACGTGTAAACGGAAAATACTCAGTAGTTGCAATTTCTTGCTGAGACATATCCATATCAATACTAATGTTGAGGTCTCGAACTCTATCAGTGCTATAAATTTGTTGTAAGGCATCTAAAACTTCTTTTCGTTGAACAGCTTCAAAGTTCTTAATGAGTAATTGCTCTTTTTCAATTATATCTACACGCTCAATATCCTGCAAACCCTCGAAATCATTCAAAACAATGCCCGCACCATCGGTAATGGTGATGTTTTCAGCAGAAAGCCCAGCTATAGCCATCATTAAAAGTTTTTGCACACCTTCGATTTTTGTTTTATCAGAGGTAAAATCACTTCCTGGCTTAGGTGTTAAGATAACACTAGCAGAAATTGGCTGTTGATTTTCTGCAAATAGTTCGCGTTCAGGCATTGCCAACATAACATCTGCTCTATCAATGTCATCTATAGCTTCGATGTGATTCGTAATTTGAGCAGTGATAGCGCGTTGTAAGTTTACATCATTAGTAAAATCACTTGTTGTCCATCTTTCAATATCAAAAAGCGACCACGGGTCAACATTAGTTGGGACTAAATCATCAGTAACTAAAACTGAACGCATTCTGCGTGCAGTTGCGTCATCATCTACGTACATCATACCTGTGTCTCGTACATCTACAGAAACATTTTCTTCTGCTAATCGAAAAACAATCTGATCACGTAGAACTTCATCAGTTACGGGAACACTAAAAAGAGGAACAGTTGTAGGTTGAGATGATATTGTTGGGATAAGAATAAGGGCTAAAATAAAAACAACCGCAATCCCTGAGACAATAACTTTCTGAACAACAGACCATTTTGCCCAGAATTCTTTAAATTGAGAAAAAAGCTTTTTAAGCCATTCGTTCATGAAACCCCTCCCATCAGGATCTTACATCCTGTGAACGAACATACGTTATCTTATTATATTATAACACAAAAAATTAAATTTGTCTAGTCAAAAATGCATATAATATATTTTTTTTAATTAAAAAGCCATAACAAGACTGCTATGGCTTTTTAATATCTATTATTATCGTGTGGTTGTAATTTCACTCCAAGCCTGCGTTATCCGACTTATAACAGTATTTGCAAGTGTTAACGAAAGGTTTGCTTCAGCCATTGCTATCGTAACATCATGTACGTCTACTGAATCGGGGTCAATAATGACTTGTTCAGATATATCACTTGCCATTTGTTGCTTATTATTCATAGAGCTCACTGCATCAATTAAAAAAGTATCGAATGACCCTTTGTTTGAAACACCGGTTGTATCTTTAGTAGTTTGAGTAAGACTTGCAACAGTCCCCGTTCCAACATGCGCTGCATTTGAGCGTATCATTTGTAGTTCACTAATCATAATTATTCCCACCAATTATTAGTATAAAACTTTTATTGTCCAATTGCAAGTGCTTGCATGAACATTTCTTTAGAACCTTGTATTACCGAAGTATTTGCTTCATATGCACGAGAAGCAGCTATAAGGTCAACCATTTCATTAACAATATTTACATTTGGGTATTCTACATACCCTGCATTTGGCCCTGCTTTTATTGCATCGGGGTGACTTGGATCGTACACTAAACGCCCTTGACTTTCATCTTTGGCAATTTCCATTACACGCACACCACCACCAATTCCATTGTCTAAGTTTTCTGGTGTAAACGGGCTGCGAAATGTTGGATTATCTTGTACACTTGCTAGCACAACACTTGATTTTTTGAATGCACCACCCTCTTGTGTTCTTGTTGTAGATGCATTTGCTATATTGTTTGAGATAACATCAGTTCTTAGTCTTTCTGCACTCATTCCAGTTGCAGCTATATTAATACTCGAAAATAAACCCATATTCCATTATCCTTTATTGTAGTACAATTTTCATTTGTGAAAACTGAAAATTTTGTAATTGAGTAAGCAATTGATAACTCATTTGAGTTTTGAGTACATTCATTGCTTCTTGCTCTGCATCAACATTGTTCCCATTAGCCTTTACTGTTGAAAGATAGTCGGTGACTCTGCGTGGTTCTACTGTTTTATAGTCGATAAAGGTATTATTTTTTATGTGTCTTGAATCGCTAGTAGATAGTGAAATTGTCTTGCTTGCAAGGTCTTCAGATTCGAGAGCCCTCTTTAGTTCACTTTCAAAATTTACATCACTTCTTTTGAAGTTTGGAACCTCTGAGTTAGCTAAATTATTGGCTGTAACTTCGTAGCGTGTAGCACTTACATCGAGTGCGCGGTGCAATAAGTCTACTGTTTTTGTAAAACCTGTCATATATTCTCCCTTAGGGGATTATTTTTTCCCCATCCCATATATAGATTTTCGGTTTATTAAAAAATTAGTTTAGTATTTTGTCTAAAATTTTTCGAATGCAAAAGTGCTAAAAACAGCTAATCTAGCTCTTCTAAGTCATCAGCATCTTCAAGCTCTTCAAGAAAATCAATATTTTCAGAAGGCACTGAGTCTGTAGTTGCAGTAGAAAGAGTTCCTTCATAAGTGTTATTCTGTTCTATCGTTTCTCCTGTGAGTAAATTATTAGCGTCAATTCCAAGAAGGGCTGCAAGGTCGTTGGCTAAAAGCATTTTTTCTTCTGTATCAGTTTTAATTTTATCTAATAATTCAAATAAGTACACAGATTTTGAGAATCCCTTTAACTTCATAAATGCTGCTCGTCTACAATCAAAATTGTTTCTCACTACTAAAAATGTTTCATAACTAATTAGAATTGCCGTACCACAATTCTTATTTGCAGCTTCTATGCGAGAAGCAAGGTTTACTTCTGGTCCCATAACTGTGTAATCAAGCCTTTTTTCAGAACCAATGTTTCCTAAAATCACCTTCCCTGTACTAATACCAATGCGAGTAAATAACGGAGTTTTAATTTTTCCACTTGAAATAAGCTTAGAGTTGAGAATTTCTTCATACTTTTTCATTGTGAGCGCTGCTTCACAGCATTTTTCCGCGTGGTTTGTTCCAATGGAGCCAGGCCCGCCAAAAAAGGCAAGGATACCATCACCAACAAGCTTAGATACAGTACCTCCAAAAGCTTCAATAACACCACTCATTTCACTAAAATACTCATTTAGCACGGTTATAAGGTTGTCAGGGGACATTGTTTCAGACAATGTGGTAAACTCTCTAAGGTCCGTAAACATAATTGTTAAATTTTCATAATCACCACCTATTTTTAGTACAGATGGGTCATGTTCAAATGAGTCAACAATTGCAGATGGCACATAACTTGAAAAAGCTTTTTGTAAAGAGCTTCTTTGTTCTTTTGTTTTTGCTAGTTCAATAACAAGGCATGCTGTGCTAAGTATACGAATAAAAGGCGCTAAAGCGCGAGTATCTAAGGGTTCGTAAGCATCGTCTTTTTTAGGGAATCCTAAAAAAACATAGCCAAAAACAACACCCTTTTGATAAAATGGAACTGATAGTGTATGATTTCCATGCGTAATGTTTCCTTTGAATGACACACTTTCTGTTCTTTCCGCAACAGCTTCTATAAGAAATACTTCACTCGGTACATTTTCCTTATAAAATTCAATACTAAGCTTTTCATTTCCAGTTATATTTGAAAAAGCAACATATGATACATTAATGTTATTTAAAACCCAGTTTCCCGCAGTATCGTACAATGTTTCCATCTTAGTTGCAGTAAGAAAATCTTCTTCTAGTTGATTGAAATCAATGACAATGCTTTCTGAACACGTAGGTTCAGTATCACTTTCAACAACTGCATCATCGCTGGTACAATCTTCTGTTACTTGTTCCTCATCACTTATTTCTCTAAGGCCATTTGTTACTGCATCATTTAAAACTATTTGTAAAGATTCTGTATCTCCATAGTTATACATTTGAGATATATCGAGTTTTTTAAAAGAAAAATAGCATATAAAAGCTACAAGCGATCCTATTAAAAGCAACGAGCCCACTCCAAAGTATACATAAAGATATACTGAGCTATCAAAAAAAGATATTTGATTATTAATATAGATCGAAGCGTGAAGTAATAATGCAATGAGAAGAAGGATAGCTATACATAAAAATATTTTTTTACTTTTCACGTTGTTTTCCAAATCTTTCTTTTAATTCATCAACGCAAAACTTTTGTAAAGCAACAATTTGTTCCTTTACTCGTTCTGCAGCAGGGCCGCCAATGGTTTTTTTGTGCGATACACATGCATCAATTTTTATATATTCATAGAGATCATCCGAAATTAATTCAGACAAATTTTTGTATTCACTTATAGGTAAATCTTCCAAATTTATTTCTTTTTGAATACATATTTTTACAGCTCCAGCTACTACTTCATGTGCAGTTCTAAAGGGCATACCCTTTTTTACAAGGTAATCTGCAAAATCAGTTGCATTGGCATAACCACCCATGCATGATTGATACATTTTACTGGTATTCCATTTAACGCTTGCTATCATTCGGGTAAAAATTTCCAAACAGGAAAAAACAGTATCGTACGCCGAAAAAAAGCTTTCTTTATCTTCTTGTAAATCTCTATTATATGAAAGAGGTAAAGCTTTCATCATAGTTAATAGAGCTATTAAGTTTCCATAGACCTTGCCTGTTCTGCCTCTAATAAGTTCTGCAAAATCTGGATTTTTCTTTTGAGGCATTATGCTTGAGCCTGTAGACCATTTATCTGATAATTCAATAAACTTAAACTCTTCTGTTGCCCAAATAATTATTTCTTCACAATACCTTGAAAGGTGTGTCATAATGAGTGAAAAAGCTGCAGATAATTCAATAAAATAATCTCTATCTGAAACCGTATCCATCGAGTTTTGAGTAACTCCAGAAAATCCCAGATTTTTCGCTACTGAAAGTCTATCAAGATCAAGGCCACTTCCCGCTAAAGCTCCAGAACCTAGCGGAGAAAAGTCAATACGTTTTGTAGCGTCTTGCAACCGTTCATAATCTCGCTTGAGCATCCAAGTCCATGCACAAAGATGATGTGCAAGAGTTACAGGTTGAGCACGCTGCAAATGGGTATAACCAGGCATTAAGGTTTCTGTATGTTGAGCTGCCATTTCTGTGAGAGTGCTAATAAGGGTGAGGAGTCTTTGTTGTAAATCTGGTATTGCATGTTTTAAATAGAGGCGCTCGTCTAAAGCAATTTGATCGTTTCTACTTCTACCAGCATGAACTTTTTTTCCTACTTCACCGAGTCTTTCGGTAAGCACTCCTTCAATAAATGAATGAATATCTTCAGCAGTTGTATCAATTTCAAGTTCTCCATTTGATAACTGAAGTGAAATTGTTGTAAGCTCTTTTATAATTGTAAGTGCGTCTTCGTTAGGAATAATATTCATGTTTCCAAGCATGGTTACATGTGCAATACTCCCCTGTATATCATCAAAGGCTAAGCGTGAGTCAATATGTATTGAAGTTTCAAAAGCTATTGCGGCAGCATCAGGACCTTCATCAAAGCGCCCATGCCACAATGTTTTCTTTTCTGCCATTTTTAATTTTTACCTATGTATATTATATATGCAAATTGATATTTTCACAAGCCTAAATAGTTCCTAATTTGCAACGCCAAATTTCTGATATAAGATTCTTCCTGTAACACAGCTGAAAGCAGAGTCAGAATGACAGGTGGCACAACAGTTTGATTCATAATTAGGAATTATATCCGTGCAACACCTGATTTTTTAGCAGCATCTGCCACAGCCTTCGCAACAGACTTTCCTACGCGCTCGTCAAAGGCTGCTGGCACAATGTAGTCTGCATTAAGTTCAGCTTCACTTACGAGGCTTGCAATTGCCATGGCCGCTGCAACTTTCATGTCGTCATTTATATCACTTGCTCTAACATCAAAGGCGCCGCGAAAAATTCCAGGGAAGGCTAATACATTATTAATTTGATTTGGAAAATCACTTCGCCCTGTAGCAATTACCATTGCTCCGCCTACTCTCGCTTCCTCAGGAAAAATTTCTGGCGTTGGATTTGCGCACGCAAAAATAATTGCATCTTTATTCATACTTTTTACCATGTCAGAAGTAACCGTTCCTGGAGCACTTACTCCAATAAACACATCTGTTTCTTTTAAGACATCGGCCAAAGATCCTGATTGCTTTTCAAGGTTTGTAACACGTGCAATTTCGTCTTTTATGGCATTCATGCCATCTTTGCGCCCTTGGTATACAGCTCCTGTTCTGTCACAAAGAATAATGTGTTTAAATCCACAGGCAAGTAAGAGCTTAGTATTTGCAATACCAGCAGCCCCTGCCCCATTTACTACAATTTTAACATCTTCTTTATTTTTTCCAACTACTTTTAATGCGTTTAATAACCCTGCAACAGTAACAACTGCTGTTCCATGTTGGTCATCGTGAAAGATTGGAATATCGCATTTTTCTTTTAATTTTTTTTCTATTTCAAAACAGCGCGGTGCTGAAATATCTTCTAAGTTTACCCCACCAAAGCTTCCTGAAATTGCATAAATGATGTTTACAATTTCATCAACTTCTTTGGTTTTGACACACATTGGAAAAGCATCTACCCCACCGAAGGCTTTAAAAAGCACGCACTTCCCTTCCATAACGGGCATAGAAGCCTCAGGCCCAATGTCGCCAAGGCCTAAAACTGCTGTTCCGTCACTTACAACTAAGCACATATTGCCACGTGCAGTAAGATTGTAGCTTTCTTCAATGTTTTTTTCTATTTGCAAGCAAGGCTCTGCAACCCCGGGAGTGTAGGCAAGAGAAAGGTCTTCTTTTGTTTTTACCGGTACTGTTACATCTACGGTAATTTTTCCTTTCCACTCTCTATGTTTTTTTAATGATTCTTCAGCGTAGTTCATGTTTTATTCCTCTATTCTCTAATCGTGTTGTATTCATCTATAACAAATTAAAATACTTCTTTTCTCCAAGATGAAGGATTTCCTGGTCCTACCCATTTATTTAATGCGAAAGAAGATGACAAACAAGCTGCAATAAACTTCTTAGCTAATTGCACTGAATTTTTTACAGGCAAGCCTTTAGCAAGACCTGCAGTAATGGCAGCGGCGGTTGTACACCCAGCACCATGTGTCCATTCTGTTGCAAATAATGGGGACTCTATTTTTTCCATTTTGTTACCATCAAAAAATATATCAATTGAATTTGGTACATCATCGAGCTTTGAAAGTTTTGATCCACCCTTAATAAATACATTTTTAGCACCTTTTGAGTGAATAATACGAGCAGCCTCTTCCATTTCCTTTACTGATTTAGGAGAAGGCACACCTGCAATTTGTCCTGCTTCAAAAAGATTAGGAGTAACAATTTCACAAAGTGGGAGTAACTTGCTAATGACTGCTTCGTTCAAGCCAGGGTTTAATGCTTCATCTGCACCCTTACACACCATTACGGGGTCAAGTACATAATTTTTCACATTGTACTCTGTAATAAATTCTCTTGATAGCTCTACTGCGTAGTCTGTTCCAAGCATACCCGTTTTACAAGCTTCAACACCTACACCTTTAAATATTGTTTTAAGTTGTTCTCGTAAAGTATTTTCATCTATAGGAAAAACACCGTGCGCCCAATTACTGTCAGGATCCATTGTTGCAATAAGGGTTACAGCTGTCATACCATATAAACCATATTCTTCAAATGTTTTTAAATCTGCTTCTAAACCAGCGCCGCCAGATGCATCTGAACCTGCAATTGTTGCAACCTTAATCATCTATAGTACCTCATAAAAAATAATTAATATATTAATAGTACATGAGAATAAAAAAATAATCAAGAAGAAGAATTTTACCTAATCATATCCAAAAAATATTTATGAACGCTTGCATTGGTTGTGACTTCTGGATGAAAAGCTGTTACCAATTGATTTTTTTGCCGAGCGGCAACAATATTATCATTAACAACAGAAAGGACTTCTACATCACGTCCTGCATGTATTATATACGGTGCACGTATAAAAGGCATTTCAACGATCATATTTTTAAAAGTGCTTTCTGTATTAAAACTACCAAGCTGTCGCCCGTATGCATTTCGCTTTACTTCAATATCCATTGTTCCAAAGTGAACAGTTTTATCATCGTGTAGTTTATTTGCAAGTAAAATCATGCCAGCACAGGTTCCAAAAACAGGGAGGCCGTTTTCAATTAATTTTTTAAGAGGGTTAAAGAGCTCAAGTTCGTGGAGAAGTTTTCCCATTACGGTACTTTCTCCACCTGGAAGAATGAGTCCGTCAAACCTTATATCAAGATCCGTACGTTTTCGAATTTCTAATGTATCAACTTTTAGCGCATTGAGCATGTGAACATGCTCAATAAAAGCGCCTTGGACAGCGAGAACAGCACAGGTCATTATTTTCCGCGCTCGGCCATTAAAAGTTGTATCTCATCTGCATTAATTCCAACCATAGCTTCACCAAGGTCTTCTGAGATTTCTGCCAGTATTTTAGGATCGTTATAGTTTGTTACTGCCTTTACAATAGCATTTGCTCTTTTTTGAGGGTTTCCACTTTTGAATATACCTGAGCCTACAAATACGCCTTCTGCTCCAAGTTGCATCATTAAAGCAGCATCCGCAGGAGTTGCTACCCCACCTGCTGCAAAATTTACAACAGGAAGTTTTCCGTTTTCATGAACGTACATAACAAGTTCGTATGGCACTTGAAGCTCTTTTGCAGTATTATAAAGCTCATCTTTTGAAAGAGCAGTAATTTTTCGAATTTCACGCTGCATCATTCTCATATGTGTTACAGCTTGTACAACATCGCCCGTACCAGGTTCACCCTTTGTTCTAATCATTGCAGCACCTTCGTTTATGCGCCTAAGTGCTTCACCTAAATCTTTTGCTCCACATACAAAAGGAACATCAAAGTCTGCTTTATTAATATGATATATTTCATCTGCTGGGGTTAATACTTCACTTTCATCGATATAGTCAATTTCTAAAGCTTGCAATATTTGAGCTTCAACAAAGTGCCCAATACGACATTTTGCCATAATAGGAATTGTTACCGCCTTTTGTATTTCTTTAATAAGTTTTGGGTCACTCATTCTTGAAACCCCACCTGCAGCTCGAATATCGGCAGGGATTCTTTCTAAAGCCATAACAGCACAAGCGCCTGCATCTTGCGCTATCTTTGCTTGCTCAGCATTCATTACATCCATAATTACGCCGCCTTTAAGCATTTGAGCTAGCTGTTTATTTAATTCAAATCGTTTTGTATCCATAGCCTTTCCTTTTCAATAATGTTACAGAGCAAAATTTGCTAACCGTTCACAAGCCTTTTCAACCGATTCTCTGTGTCCAAAAGAGCTAAAGCGTATAAAACTTTCTCCAGCTGGCCCAAATCCTGCTCCCGGCGTCGTCACAATATGGCACTGGTTTAAGATTTCATCAAAAACTTCCCAACTTTTTTTACCAGGAAACTGTACCCATAAGTATGGCGAGTTACCATCACCAAAAATATTTATTCCGAGTTTTTGAAAGTTAGGTTTAAGAAGTGCTTCTTTAATAAGTCGCACATTTTCTAAATAATAATTTACCAAACCTTTCATTTCTTCTAGTCCCGTTTCATCAAGGGCCGCAAGTCCACCTGCTTGAGCTATATTCGACGCACCATTAAAAATGGTTGTCATAATGCGGTTCCAGTCATTAATAATTGGAGTACCGTCAGCATATGTTAAGTTTTTAGGAACTACAGACCACCCAAGTCGAACTCCCGTAAATCCTATAGGCTTTGAAAATGAGTTTATTTCAATGGCGCAATCCTTTGCACCTTCTATTTCAAAAATAGTTTTGGGAATTCCTTCTTCTCTAATAAACGCAAAATATGCTGCATCATAAATAATTATACAGCCCTTTTCTTTTGCAAAATTTACCAGTTTTGTTAACTCTTCTTTTGTAGAGCTCGCACCAGTAGGATTGTTTGGTGAGCAAAAATAAATGAGAGAGTTTTCTTTAACGACTGATAAGTCGGGGAAAAAGCCATTTTCCTTTGTGCACGGCATGTATACTATACCTTCATACCCGTCTTTACCCTCACCTTTTGCTCCAGCTGCTCCAATTAATACAGAACCATCAACATACACTGGATAAGCAGGGTCTTGAACTGCTACATTCACATCCTTTCCAAAAAGGGCCTGCACTCGACCTATATCGCACTTAGCACCATCTGAAATAAAAACTTCGTCTACATCAACTAAGCCCGGATAAAATACCTTAGCTATCTTTTCTCGAAGTGCTGTATTCCCTTGCTCATCCCCGTATCCTGAATAGCCTTCAAGTGTTCCAAGACCTTCAACATAATCAATCATTGCTTTTTTTATATGTGGTGTAAGCGGCTCTGTCGTATTTCCTATTCCTAAGCTAATAACATCCGCTGTAGGGTTTTTCGCAACAAATTCTCTTCTGCGTTTAGCTATTTCAGGAAAAAGATAGCCAGCTGCAATATTTTTTAAACCATTATTTCTATTAA
This sequence comes from uncultured Treponemataceae bacterium, assembly GCA_964369735.1. GTDB lineage: Bacteria > Spirochaetota > Spirochaetia > Treponematales > Treponemataceae > CAYJFX01. Next base: position 15,335 of record CAYJFX010000002.1, on the reverse strand, counting down.
TCATAGACCTCTCCAATTTTTTTATAATTGTTAGTATAGCAAAAAAAAATAAAAGAGTCAAAACAAAAAAAGACACAGCTAAATGCTGTGTCTTTGTATTAAGTGATATTAATATCTTTATTTTTTTTCAAGCAAAAATAAAAATTCGGTAACATGTTTGCTTCTATTTTGTAGATTTCTAGAGGCCTTAAAAGTATTGTATTTGCACTCTGTCATACTTACTTTTCCGTACTTTTTAAGCATCTTTGTCATATCTTCCGTTGCCATAAAGCCTTCAGAATTAAATGAAATCATAACAAAATTAGCTTTAATGTTACTTACAAGATCTTCTAAGGCCTTTGATGATGCTTGAGCTTTGTTGTATAGAGAGCGATTCCAATCTGCATCAATACCTGAAACAGTACTCATGTTTTTTGGTTCTTCATTATTTGCTATAACGTTAAGCATAAAATAGTTTGAACCATATGGGTGTTGGTTGTATGGGGGGTCAATATATGCTACATCAACATCTTCCACTTCACCAACTATGAGGTTTGAATCCCCTTGTAGAATACGAGTCTCACAATTAAACCTACTAAATACGGGGAAAGGTATATCCATTTCAGCGGTAATCCTACTAAGAGCATCTTTGTTTTTTCCACCAAATTGGCCTATGCCTTCTTTATTTTTATAAAATCCTTTAAATACTCCAGAAGTATTTGTATGAACTGATGCAAGAGCTAAAAGAGGTGCTATAAAATAATGTTGAATATCTTTCGGGTACTCTGAAATTAACTTTCTTGCAGTATCAATGTAGAGAGCATTTCTATTGGTATAAAAGACTCTCTCACCTTGCAGTATGTTTGAATCATCATTTGGTGAATAATTTTTTCGCACAATACCCGTTACCCAATCATCTTTTATTTCTGCCATTTCTAGTTGCTCTTTAAGGTCACAAAATATGCCTCGTAATTGCACCATATCACGCTCACTAGCATTTGAAAGGTAGCACGAATTTATTATTCGCGAATATGTTTCTAAATCATTAGATACTAATAAAGATGCATGTTGTTTAAAATATCTTGAAACAATGCCTGAGCCTGAAAAAACATCAAAAATACGAAGCTTTTCTTTACCAGACTTTTTTTGAATTGTTTCAAGTGAAGCACCAATAAATTCTAATAATGAACGCTTATTTCCTAAGTATGTGATTATTTGTGCAGTTAAAAACTCTTCACTTTCTTCAATTTTTGTAGTTGGATTCAATAAGGATAGAGGAATTCTATCCATAATGTTCGATACGCCACCGAATATATCGGTACTCTGATAATGTGCTGCCATTGAAATACTCATACTACATTATCGGAAAATTAAAAAATACTATAAGAAAAAAAATTAAAAATGTGAGGTATGAATGCGCGTAATGGCAGCAGCTATAGCGTCTGCTGCATGGTCTGGCTTTGGTGTTTCTTGCAAACCCAGCAGAAGTGCAACGTACTTTTGAACAAGGGCCTTGTCTGCACTTGCTGTTCCTGTAACAGATTTTTTTATATCATTTGGTGTATACTCAACCAAATCTATACAGTTTTGGGTTAAACATAAAATTAACACACCACGTGATTCTGCAACTCCCATTGCGCTTGATACATTTTTTGAAAAGAATAAATTTTCCATTCCAGCAAAACTAGGTTTAAACTCCTGTATTACACAGTTGATCCTATTATAAATTTCTAAAAGGCGCTCGCCATGGCTGGAGCCCTTTTTAGTTACTATTACACCATATTCAACAAGTCGGTAGCGATTTTGCGAAAAGTCGACAATTCCCCACCCCGTATTAGCGAGTCCTGGGTCAATACCTAAAACACGAATAATCGGTTTTGAGGACTTATCTATAAATGACTCGGGAACAGCTTTCACTGTTCCCGGTATAGATGAAAAAGAATTCTTTTTACTCAGCGTCGAATCCTTCAGGAATATCGATATTAGAATATACGTTTTGAACATCATCATCTTCTTCAAGTTTATCGATGAGTTTTAATACTTTACGAGTTGTTTCTTCATCAACAGATTGATATGTATCAGGTACCATGGAAACACTGGCAGAAACTGATTCAAAACCTTTTGCCTGTAATGCTTCTAGTACATTTTCAAAATCTGAAGGATCTGTAGTAACAGTAATTACTCCATCTTCATTCGCAATGTCTTCAGCTCCTGCATCTAGTCCTGCTTCCATTACATCATCTTCACTTACTGCTTCTGCATCGTATTCAATAACACCTTTTCGGTTAAACATGTATGCAACAGAACCTGTAGCACCCATATTTCCACCTGATTTTGAAAAAATGTTTCGTACATTTGCTGAAGCTCTGTTGTTGTTATCTGTTAATACTTCAACAAGAATAGCAACACCGCCTGCTCCGTAACCTTCATATAGTTTTTCTTCGTATGTGGAACCGCCTAACTCTCCGGTACCTTTTTTTATTGCTCTTTCAATGTTGTCTTTAGGCATGTTTGCACCACGAGCTTTAAGAATCGCAGTTCTTAAACGTGGGTTAGCAGAAGGGTCACCACCACCCATTCTTGCTGCAATTGAAATCTCTTTAATAAATTTTGTGAACAACTGACCGCGTTTAGCATCAGCAGCGCCTTTTGCGTGTTTAATTGTCGCCCATTTACTATGTCCTGACATCGGAACTCCTTCGTATTAATGTTTTCCTAAAATCTAACGAAGTATAGCATAAAATGTGGTAGAATGTCAATTATACGGCCTAGTAATATAAGTGTTTAAGTTTTTTCATAAAATTTTTCTTTTGGCTCTAACACAAGTTCAACATAAAAATCATCAAATTCTTTTGATAACTCTTCATTCATCCTACGTGTAGCTTCTTTTAACTCTTTTACAATAAGCACTTTTTCTTTTACACTAAAATATATTGAAACCCAAATTTTACGACCAGTTCGCGTTATATCGCAAAACTCCAGGTTAAACTCAAAATCCTGTAAAACTATTTCTGCCCTATTCTTTACATAATCAACTATTTCATTTTCAGGGGCAAATAAAAATATATCTTTTATTGAGGTAATAATCATTTTAATAAATGTTGGAACCATCAATACAACAATTACAAGTGCAACAATTTGGTCAAAATAAGGACTAATTATTTCTAATGGTGTTCCTGTAAAGAATGAAGAAACATAAAATGCTACTGACATTCCAAATCCATTAAAAACATCTAATTTCCAGCCCATAATTTCTGCACTTGCAGTAGGCGAAGATATTCGTTTATTTATTTTACTTAAAATAACATATACAACAAGGGCCGTACAACCCAACACAAGTTGAAAAACAGAGACCTGTCTTGCGTTAATATCATTACCACCAGAAAGAACGATTTCAATACTGTTGATAGAAAGTCCCAAGGTAACAGCCAGCATCATAAAGGCTTTAATGATAATAAACACACACTCAACTTGTCCGAAGCCAAAGGGATGTTTTTCTGAAATAGGTTTATAAAATAGAGGCACTAAAAAAAGTGTAAATCCAATAACTACAAGTTCTGATGAGTCATACATAGCATCAAAAAGAATTGCTTGAGAACCTGTTTTTAGTGCCATAATAATTTCAGAGACAGCAATACAAACAGCAAGACCAAAGGAAAGCCAAAGTATGATATTTTCGATTTTTTGAGTGTTACTCATAGGTTGTCCTAGTTTATAATTGTACTGTACTAAAACTGAGATGTCAAGACGATATTTTTTTTGAAACATATTGAAACAAAGTAAAAAATTCGCTATACTATTGCAATATTATACCAAATGTAAAGAGGATACTTATGATTAGAGGCGGCGATATCGCCAAGGGAACTGTTTTACTCATTAAAAACTCACCGTACCTTGTAACAGAAAGGGAATTTGTAAACCCAGGAAAAGGTTCAGCTTTTGCTCGAGTTAAAATGAAAAACCTAAAGGATGGTTCAGTTCTTACACAAACAATTAAAACACCTGATATGGTTGAAGATGCAACGGTTGAAACAGTTACCGCTCAATACCAATATTCAGATGGTGAAAATCACGTATTTATGGATACAACAAGTTTTGAAACAATTAATGTTCCAAGTGACCTTAACGAAAACTTAGGTTACTACTTAAAGGAAGGGGAAGAATACCCCATTCTAATTTGGGAAGAAAACCCTATTGATGTTAAAATTCCACAAAAAATGGTCTTTACTGTTGCTGAAAGTGAAAACTATGTGAAGGGTGATACCGTTTCAGGAGCTACTAAGCCAGTTGTAACAGAAACCGGGTTAACCGTACGTGTTCCGTTATTTATTAAGCAAGATGAAAAAATATTAGTAAATACTGAATACAACGAGTACGTTGAAAGAGTAAATAAGTAAACACAAAAAAAAGTGGTGACCAAATGGTACACCACTTTTTTTATGTAAAAAATATTACTAGTCTTTCATCTCTGTAGACAAGGGGTCTTTTAAATATTTTTTTGTTAGCGTTATAATAATCTTACTGAGTGCTAAAATGGCAATAAGGTTAGGAATAGCCATTAAACCATTTAAGGTGTCAGCAATATTCCAAACAAGCGTTAATTCTAATGTTGCACCCACTACAATGCTCACAATAAAAAGAATTCTATATACCTGAGTCACAACCTTGTTGTTTTTGCTTAAGTATGCTAAACAGCGTTCGCCATAGTATGACCAACCAATAATTGTTGAAAAAGCAAAACAAATAAGTGAAACTGATAAGAATACATTACCTGCACTACCAAAACCCGACTCAAAGGCACTTGCAGTTAAAGCAGCTCCACTTAAATCTCCACTCATATATAAACCTGAGGTTAATACAATAAGTGCTGTAAGGGTACAGATAACTATTGTGTCAACAAATACTTCAAAAATTCCCCACAAGCCTTGTTCAGCTGGGTTTTTTGATTCACTTGCTGCATGAGCTATAGGTGCAGAACCTAAACCTGCTTCATTTGAAAACACACCGCGAGCTACACCATATCTCATTGCTTGTGCAATTCCATATCCCATAACACCGCCACCGACAGACTTAACATTAAAGGCACTTTCAAAAATAACAGAGAATGCTTCAGGAATCTTTGCCACATTAATTACTAATAATACAACTGCGCCAATAAAGTATAACACTGCCATAAACGGTACAAGCTTTTCTGTTACTGTTGCAATGCGCTTAATACCACCAATAATAACTAGCCCTGCGAGTACCGCAAATACAATTCCAGTAGCAATTGGCGGAATAGAAAAGCTTTGAAGTGCTCCAGCAATAGAGTTAGATTGAGTCATGTTCCCAATACCAAAACTTGCAAATGCCCCAAAAAGTGCAAAGGCTACAGCAAGCCATTTAACTTTCATACCTTTTTCAATATAGTACATCGGTCCACCAAAATGGATCCCGTTTTCATCTTTTTCTCTATAATGAACAGCTAGTAATACTTCTGCATATTTGGTCATCATACCAAAAAAAGCTGAAACCCACATCCAAAATACTGCACCTGGCCCACCTGCAACAATAGCAGTTGCAACACCTGCAATATTACCAGTACCTACTGTACTAGCTAAAGCGGCTGAAACGGCTTGAAATGGTGTAATATTTTTACCTGCAGTTCGCTTTGAACCTAAAGTTCCAAAAGTTTTTGAACACCACAGCTTTATACGACTAACTTGAAAAAAACCAGTTGCAAATGTAATATAAATACCGGTTCCTACGAGTAATATCAGCATGTAAGGACCCCATACAAAGCTGTTAATTACTGAATTAATGTTGGCAATTGTTTCCATACCCTCTCCTAAAATTTGTATATAAAATTATACACTAAGAGGAGAAATTTTGCAAGAATAAAAAACCATTTTTTTTGTATATTTATGCATTTTTTAACAAAATCGAAAATGACAGATTTTAAATAAATGTTTCATAAAAACGTACCGAAAAGAAAAATATAGATATAAAGTGAGGTAAAAAATTTTAATATAACTGGGCAATACTGGAATCGAACCAGTGACCCCTACCATGTCAAGGTAGTACTCTAACCATCTGAGCTAATTGCCCGTTTATTTCAAACGAGTTATAAAAATACCATAATGTTTACAATTGGTCAAGTAGCCATACACAGACAAAAGTAAAAGATAACATATATAAAAAGTGAGGATATAATGAAGGTTGTAATACTAAGTCGAATGGTTTATGAAACAACAACAATTCAAAGCATACTGCATAGCCAAGGCTGTGAATGTAGTACCATAATTAATTTATGCGAGCTTGAAAAAGAGTCCAGAAATAATGTATGGAGCTTTTTGCTTTTGGACAAAGATTATCTACAAAACAAGAATGATGTACGTTTGCTTCAAAACTGTCTAGGTATGTTAAACTGCAAGATTCCCATTATATATTTTAGCATTAGTGATTTTACCCCACGATTAGCTAATGAGAAGATAAAACTTGACGAAAAAATTTTATACATGCTTGACTATACTCAAAAAAAATTAAACACAATGAAAACAACATATGATGAACAGCTGCGCCCGGCAGAGAAAAAGCTATATTCTCTACTTAAAACAGCTAAAGATACCCCTATCTCATTAGAAGATATGTCACTATATTTATGGGGCGTTTCAAGTAGTGCACACACAAAAACCCTTTACTCCTATATTCACAGAATAAAGCAAATTTTGGGGGAAAACAATGACAATATTGAGAGGATAATTAAGGAAAAGAAAGGCTGCTACAAAATTTCATGTGACATCGAAAAAAGTGCAGCAACCCTTAAATAAGGTGATGAAAAATTATTTTACAGCAGAAACAATTCTTTCAAGAACTTTTTTTCTATCTAAAGGCTTTACAATGTAATTTTTTGCACCTAAAAGAAGTGATTTTTTTACCAATTCTTCTTTTCCCAAAGCGCTTATCATTACAACTGTTGCATTAGCATCAAATGCCATAATTTGCTCTAAAGCAGTAAGTCCATCCATTTTTGGCATAGTAATATCCATTGTTACCAAGTCAATATTTGGATACAAATCCTTGTACTTTTCAACACCTTCTTGCCCATCAACAGCAGTCGCAACAACTTCGTAGCCTTCGCTTGATAGAATTTGTCCTAACTGTTTGGCGACAAACATTGAATCATCAACAACGAGCACTCTAAATTTGCTTCCATCGTCCTTAATTCCTTCCATAGACCTATCATTAATTGTTGGAAAATCTTGTTTTGTTTTCATATGCTTCTTTACTCCTTCAACTATGCCTTTTCACGAATTGCAACATTAACTTCAACTCGACCTTGCTCAGTTACCATCGGCACAATTAATGCTTCAACTTGATGATCAGAGATTTCCATCTTTTCACCAGTTAAAATTGTTGGTGGAGTTAAGTCAAATTTAAAGCCTAAATCATGCAGCTTTGTTACAGCTTGAGCTGTAATCATATTTGATAATTCAGTAATTGTTGCCTTAGCCAATTCATCAAATACTGGAAGCTCTTCCATATTCATTCTCGAAGCAATTTTTAAAGCTGTTTCCAATGTCATATCAAACAATACTCTACCTTCAACATCGCCTGCAAGTCCTACAATTGCTGCGACACCCATAACTGGCTGTGATGTAGACTTAAGGTATAATGACTCACGCTTAACCTCTCCGCCCAACACTTCTGCCAAAATACTATACGCCGTTTCTACGAAAGGGTTAATGTATTCTACTCTCAAAATAACCTCCTAATAGGTGCTAATTATAATTTTGAGTATGATACTATGGTACCATACATTTTTTCTAGCCACAGTGAATTGTTTGTTAGCAGCTCATTTTCACCAACAATTACAAGTCCTGTATCTTTTATTTTTTCATGAAAATCGCTTACCACTTCATCTACTTTATTTTCACTTATACATGATAAAAAATCACGTGAAAATATGAGATCACAGGGTGGAACAACATTCATATTTGTACAATCATGATACTCAAAAAGTATTGAGTCTCTTATTTCTGGGGTAAAAATTGGTTCCCCTGACACTGTCTTTGATAAATAAGGCTTATACCAACTTTCTTCAACATCTTTAGGAATGCTAATCATTGCAGCACTTGATATTAACAATAAATCTATATCATGCGCATACACTTTTACTTTTGAATCAGGATATCTTTTTTGAAAAAGACACGCAAGAGAATATGCTTCGTAGCCAGAACCACACCCCGGATTCCACACATGTATATGTTTAGCAGGGTTATCAGGCAACATGGCGTATATACTGTCGGCATATTCCTTGGTCCAAAATGCTCCAGTTTGCTTTGAATAAAACGGTTTTAAAAATTCTAGGGCGTCATTTGCATCATTAAGTGGAGCCCCCGCACCTCGTTGAGCTTTCCATTCAATATATCGTTTTTGTACCCAAGCGTCGTTTACCACAGAAGTATGAAAGTTTTGATGCTTTTTAAGTGTTTCAATAACAAACTTATATTCAACATCATCAAATGCACCATGTGTAGCCACAGGTGCTTCAACTGGTGGTGCTGCAGGAGCGCTTTGAGCTATAACTTCTGTATCAGTATTTGGAGCTCGTGCTACTGGTGCTTGCACTTGAACAGGTGTATTTTGGATATCCATGCCTGCAAGAATCTCACCCATGCGTGCTCTAGGTGGCTCTGCCTTGACAGCCGGTTTTTCTTTGGTATTTTCAACTAAGCGCAATTCTTTTTGCTCATAATCTTCATTTGCGTCTACACCAAATATTCTTCCAACATCAAGTAAAATATACATACGTTGTTCGTATTCTACGATTCCATAGATATATTTAATATTAATATCACCAAATAAAGGGTGTGGTGGCTGTATTGCTGAGCTTTGAATACCAGCTACTCTCTCTATATTGTCAACAATAATACCATATTTTTGTTCTCCAATATTTATTATAATCATATTTTCATGCTCAGCTTTTTTTGTTTCAGAATCTTCTTCTATTTCGATATTAAAAAACAATCGTAAATCAATTATTGGAATAATTTCACCGCGTAAATTATATACCCCAGTAACAAAAGGTGATGTATTTGGGACATAAGTAAATCTATCTGCTTTAGCGATCTCTTTAACCTTCAAAATATCAATAGCATAGTCTTTTCCACCTAGAGAAAACGCAACCATCTTAAAATCAATACTTGCGTGTTGCTCTTTTTTTTCTTCAAGCTCTAAGTTTAAAGCAGCTTGCATATTCATAGTATTTTGTAATGTTTGTTCCACACAATGCCCCTTAGCTACGATATACTCTTTTCTTCTCTTGCGGTTAACTCAAGCTTTATACCTAATGCTAAAAGCTGACTAACATCTATAATCAACGATACTGATCCATCACCTAGAATTGATGCACCTGCAATACCCGGAGATACTACAAATTGATCTGTAAGTGGTTTAATTACTACGTCTTCTTCGCCAATCAACGAATCAACCATAATACCCACTTTTTTATCGGCTGTACCAACTATTACAATGTACGCATACTGAGTATCTTCATTAGTACGTATATTAAATAATCGATTGAGGCGTAGCACAGACACAACCTCATCACGAACACTCATGACTTCGTAATTATCTATTCGTTTTAAATCATTAATATTAATTCGCTGACTTTCAATAACCGAAGCAATTGGAATTGAATAAACCTCAGTACCAACTCGTATAAGTAGCCCTTGAATAATGGCAAGTGTTAGTGGTAGCTTTATGGTAAATTTTGAACCAACACCTTTTTCTGAACTTATGACTACAGACCCTTTAAGTTTTTCTATTTGCGTTTTTACTACATCTAATCCAACGCCTCGACCTGAAACATTTGTGATTGCTTTTGCAGTAGAAAAACCTGGATCAAAAATAAACTGAAAGGCCTCTTCATCACTTATAGTTTTTGATGAGTGGATAAGACCTCTTTCTATAGCTTTATTTCTAACACTATCTACATCAATACCTTTTCCATCATCCTGTATTTCAATAACAATCATATTGCCTTCGTTGCTTGCCTTGAGGAGGACGGTTCCTTCTTCATCTTTACCAGCAGCAAGGCGATCTTTTGGCAATTCTATACCATGGTCAACCGAGTTCCGCACACAGTGCATAATGGGGTCTAAAAGATCTTCAACAACAGACTTATCAAGTTCTGTTTCCTCCCCTTCTATTACCAAATTAATCTTTTTGTTAAGATCCCGTGATAAGTCACGAACAACACGCGGAAAGCGTGAAAAAATCTGACTTATCGGCACCATTCGAATCTTCATAACACCTTCTTGCAACTCTCCTGATATTCGGCCCAGATTTTGTGTGTATGAACGGAACTTACCCTCAAATGCTCTAAATTCTGAGTCAAACTCATCAAACTGTGATAGCGTTTCGGCAAAGTCTGCACTCAATGAAGCTTTTAATTCTTTTATGCTTTGCCCATTACGCGCTTGCTCAATGTATTGAGGAAATTGGTCTAAAAGAGTTCTAAGCTTTTCTTTATATTCTGTGTTAAGAGACTGAAAGCTCGTTTGTAAATTATTCGAAAGTGTAAGAGTTTGATTAAATGCTGCTTTTGTAATTACTGTTTCACTTACAAGATTTAGTAGATAGTCAATCCGTTTTGAGTCTACCCTTAGAATGCTCCCTGAACTACTAGAGCTACTAACCGGTGCAGCTGCAGGCTTTTTTGCTCTTTGAACGAGAGGCACTTGTTCATCTTGAGTGTCATTATCATTGTCTGAAATACCTTGTGTATCAGCTTCTGTTTGCACTGGAACCGTTTTAACTTCTACTGAAATCTTTTTCGCATCAACGGCCAACACTGCATCATCTAAAAAAGCTGCATCTTCTAGTTCCTCTGAACTTACTTTTGTAGAAACATAATACACAACCTGAGGATAAAAGTTTTCGTCATAAAGCTCATCAAAATCTGGTATTGATTTTATAACAGAGCCCTTCCCTTTTAAGGCTACATACGATTGTATTGCCCCAACAGAGTTCATTGGGTTTTCTTCATCAAAAACAACAGTTACGCCCCAAAGACTTTCACCTGGCTCACACATACTTTGCATTTCAATTAAATCACTTTCAGATAAATGAGATTCGGGTGGAGGTAACTCTGAGGGAACTGAATTACTTGCTTGGGATGCTTGCTCAACAGGTGGCGCTACTGATGTTGTTGCTTGTTGAGAAGTGGGTTTTTCATTAACATTTTGTGCATCAACAGCAGAAACAACATCGTCAATAAATGCCGTGTCTTCTAAGGTGTCTGCATCTGCACTTGATGCAATATAATATATTACGGTTTCAAAAAATTCATCTTTATATAATTCATCAAACTCAGGAATAGTCTTTAGAATATCTCCATGCTTTTTAAGGGCAGAAAATACCTGTACCCCGCCTACTGAGTTCATTGGATTTGATTCATCAAATAGAACCGTCACGCCCCAAAGTGTTTTTCCACCTTTGCACAACTCATTAAGTTCGAGTGTATCATATTCTGTTAAATGGGTGGATGGATGAGGTAAGCTTGAAGGTGCTGAAGAAGCAACAGCAGCTTGAGCTTGTTTTTGTATGGCAGGTTCAGCACTTTTTGCAGAAGGTGCTTTTTTTGCAGCAGCCTTACTAGCCTTGCTAGGAACATACGAATGAAGTTTATCCTTTATGGGGTCAACGTTTTCAGCATAAACACTACCATTTGCTCTTTCTTCAAGCATAGACTTAATTATGTCTATTGACGAAAGCAACACATCTATAATTTCTTCTGAAATTTGTATAGTGTTAGAACGCATTTCATCCAAAACATCTTCTACTGCATGCGTAAATTCTGCAAGCTCCGTCATTTCTACAGTAGCAGACCCACCTTTTAGTGTATGCGCAGCTCTAAATATTTCATCTACAGCATCAGAATTTGTGGGATCATTTTCTAGAACAAGTATATTACTTTCCAGTGTCTCGACTTGTAACTCAGCTTCACTAAAAAAGTCTTTCAACAGTTCTTCGTTGTTAACATCAAAATAATCGCTCATAATTATATTGTATTCGATTTTGCATTTAAGTCAAGTAGAAAAAGTGCAAAAAACTTTTATTTTATTTGTTTTCATTCATTAGTACGGAAAATATGCATATTTGCCGATGATATAAGGAGAAAAATGGATATTTTACTGTATGTTTAAAAATTTACGACTCGATATAGTAAAACATTCACTTTTCCTATATAATATAGTAACGCCATTACGGCAATTAATAGGAGGCTATATGCCAAGAAAATGTAATAAAACACAAAAAAAAATATTCCTCATTACAGCTATAGTACTGCTTATAAGCACAGCGCATGCACAAGTTTTTTTTGATTCTGAAGGTGGAATGGCAGTCGACATGGTTCCAAAGGTAGACTTTAAAGGTGCAGAGCTTAGTGTTCGCTCCTTTTATGGCGCTCAAATGCAACTTGGAAACAATATATTGCTTGAAGGTCAGTTTTCTTTTATGACAAACAATATATTTGACAACACATTTTTGCAAGATATTCCCGCAGAGTTTAGCTTAAATAAGCTTTCATTTTCATACAACTTAGTGGGATTAAATTACAACTCGCGTATAACAGCATTTGCAGGCAGTCATGACGGTGTAGGTACTGATCAATTTATGCGAAAGCATTTTGGTACACGTTCATTTGACTCTCCATTATTTCAACCCCAAATAGGTTTAGAGCCTGCAAGTATAATTCCAATTGATGGTTATGGATTAGAAGCAAGTACCATTTTTGGTACATCAACTGCAGCAGCCTTTTATGCATATTACAATGATAAGTTTTCATTTAATCAGCTCAACTTTGACTTTAGATTTGTAGCAGTTACAAATGCATTAATTGCTGACATTGTGTTTGGAGCGAGCCTTCCTTTTGATAGAACAGATTCGGATGGAAATGAAGTAATTGTAATAATAAGAAGAGCAGATCTTCACACGGCTCTTACAATGCTTATTGGTAATAATCCATATGCAAATTTATATATACAAGCAGGGGTTACTCGTATACAAATTAATCCCGACCCAGGAAACGAAATCTTCTCACTTGACGACTTACACATTCTTTTTGAACCACGATTTACAATTGGAAATGTAAACTTAAATATTTCAGCATATATGTTGCCACAAGATACCGTTGATTTAACCCCATATATAGAGCATACTATTGGTGGTATTCTGTACATAAATGCTGGAACAAACTTTGGCCGCACAAAGGCAGATTTTGGGTCACATATATCTGGAGGATACGAAAATTTACTCGATGATCTTACCTTTAACCTATCTAGATTATCACTAATGGTAACGCCATATTTTAATTTATCTGTTGGTGCAGGAACACTTGAAGTTAGCGCACCGGTGAAATTACTAGATTTTGCAACGCCAGAAAAAATGGTTAGTGCAAGCATAAGCTATAAAGCATCATTCTAATAAAAGGGCTTCTCAGTTGAGAAGCCCTTTTTATTTATGCATCTTGGTTAATTGCACTTACAACTGCATTAATACCAGCTCTACCAATATTAGTGCTCTTTGCACACCCCCAACGCTTTGTGCCATTTTCGTAGGTAATTTGCACATAGGCCATAGCCTCAGTACCTGAGCCCGTACCAATACTGTGTTCATGAAAATCACTGATAGTAAAATTTGGAATTGGACTTTGCTGTAATGCTAATACAAAAGCATCAAGAGGACCGTTTCCTTTTTCACTTACGGTTAAAACTTCTTCCTTCCAATTGATTGTTGCTCTACAAAGAATTTCATCAGAATCTCCTTTTCCGTCAACAAAAGCTTGAGCAAGATCTACAATACACAACGGATCTTTTTTTTCTAACCATGTCTTTGAAAAAACATCATAAATTTCAGAAGCAGACAACTCACGTTGCATCGCATCAGCTGCACTCGTAACAACCTTACCTAAATCTTGTTGCATTGCCTTTGGAGCATAAATTTTATAGTTTTGCTCTAATATCCATGCTGCTCCACCCTTTCCACTTTGACTATTTACACGAATAATTTCTTCATACTCACGGCCAATATCTTTTGGATCAATAGGAAGGTATGGTACATCCCATACTTGGTCTGCATCATCACTTCGAGCAGCCATACCCTTTCTAATGGCATCTTGGTGAGATCCACTAAACGCGGTGAATACCAATTCACCACAGTATGGATGTCTAGCATGTATATCCATTTTTGTGAATTCTTTATATTGTTCTATAAGATAGTTAATGTTTGAAAAGTCAAGCTTAGGGTCTACACCCTGTATATACATATTTAATGCAACAGTGACTATGTCTAGGTTTCCTGTTCGCTCCCCATTTCCAAAAAGTGTCCCTTCAACCCGGTCTGCTCCTGCCATCAGTGCTAGTTCAGTTGAAGCTACTCCTGTTCCCCTATCATTGTGTGTATGCAAACTCACTATAACAGATTCCCTATCGGTTATATGCTCACAAAAATATTCAACTTGGTCAGCGTGAATATTTGGAGTAGAACACTCTACCGTAGTAGGAAGATTAAGAATAATTTTTTTGTCTTTTGTTGCTCCCCACTCTTTTTTTACTGCTTCACAAATCTCAACAGCATAATCAATTTCAGTATTTGAAAAACTTTCGGGTGAATACTGAAGCGTGAGGTCAGTGCCTTCTAACATATGCATATGCTCTTTAACACAACGCACACCATCAATAGCAATTTGCTTTATTTCATCCTTTGACATGTTAAAGGTGTACTTTCTTTGTGAGGGTGAGGTAGAGTTATAAATATGAAAGATAGCTTTTTTTACGCCTTTTAATGCTTCAAAGGTTCGCTTTACTAAATGATCTCTAGCTTGGCACAACACTTGTACCGTAACATCATCGGGAATAAGATTATTATCGATGAGCTTTCGTAAAAAATTGAATTCAGTATCAGAAGCACTCGGAAAGCCTATCTCAATTTCCTTAAATCCAACATTTACCAGCATCTCAAAAAAGCGAAGCTTTTGGTCTATTCCCATGGGAACTGCAAGGGACTGATTACCATCTCGTAAATCAACCGATACCCAAATGGGCGCTTTTGTAATTGTTTTGTCGGGCCAGTGACGGTTTTTTATTGGGATTTGCCCAAATGGCACATACTTTGGCATAATTTCTCCTATAAAAAGTCAAATGAAAAAACATCAGTTTTTGAATGCGACTTTTTTCATGCCGTTTTGCGTTAGCTAAACGGCATAATATACTGAGTTTGCATGCGCAAACTCCTAAATGAATGATAAGGCACCATTTGTGCCGCAGCATTCATTAATCTCCTATAAAAAGTCAAATGAAAAAACATCAGTT
>CAYJFX010000001.1:0-64974 GCA_964369735.1 uncultured Treponemataceae bacterium | reverse complement strand
AAAGGGGTTATTGGGTAATTAGCGGCGCAACACATAGGTTGCGCCTTACTTTTTTATAACGTGCAAGAAGAGCAAGGGGGCGTTTGTGCCGACCTTGCTCTTCTTGACCAACCGTCCTTCCGATTTTGCCTTATACTCTTTCCCCTGTGAAGAATCCTTTCTCTACTTGAAAAATATAACACAGTGTGATACTCTTTAGATATGAAAATTTGGATTAAATACTTAATCGGAACAGTGTTAGGCGTTATCGTGGCCTTATTTATTCCGTTCGACTCAGAAACATCAAATAACACGCTACAATTTTTTACAGAACTTTCAATAAGGATAGGGCGATACTTTCTTTTACCAACGCTTTTTTTTAGTATGACTGTTGCGGTAGCAAAACTTAGAACAAAAGGGAAGCTAATAAAAACAGGAGCCTTTTCATTTTTCGTTGGCCTCGGTATTACAATAGTTGTCGTTATTTTGGGAGTTCTCTCAGCCCTTATAATAAATTTACCACGAATACCTATTTCTGGTGAAACAGCAACACAAGCAATAGGAAGCAATATAGGTGATCATATTCTTATGATTTTCCCATACAACGGTTTTCAAGGGCTTTTCGAAGGGAACTTTTTAATTCCTCTTTTTGTATTAGCAGGCCTATTAGGAGCAAGTTTTTCTTCTGACCCAATACGGGCAAAGCCAGTATACGCGGTCTTTGATTCTTTATCAAAAATATCTTACTCAATATTAAGTTTTTTTATAGACTTTCTATCAATTGGAGTTGTAGCAATTTCTTGTACATGGTTCATTGCACTTTTCGATGTATTAGAAACTGGAGCTTATACAGGATTAATAATTCTTCTTGCAGTTGATACCCTTCTTGTAATTTTGGTTTTACTACCAACCTTACTCAAACTTTTTTCAAATAGGGCAAGACCTTATAAAGTACTTTATGCTTGCTTGAGTCCAATTCTTTTAGCATTGTTTTCAGGCGATGCCAACTTAGCTCTTTCTTCGACGCTTCGCCATGCAAAAGATAGTTTAGGAGTGCAAAGAAAAATAGGCGCTGTTTCTATCCCCATTTTTTCTGCTTTTATAAGAAGTGGGTCGGCCTTAGTGGTAGCAGTTTCTTTTATTGTTGTTTTACGCTCTTATTCAAGCTTAGAGATATCGTTTTTTGATGTTTTGTGGATAACTTCCTTAAGCGTTGGAACTTCTTTTTTTCTAGGTGGGATACCTGCAGGGGGGCCTTTTATTGCACTTACCGTTTTATGTTCTCTTTACGGGCGCGGCTTTGAAGCAGGGTACCTTCTATTGAGGCCAGTTGCTTTTATTATTTGCACCTTTGCAACGGTTATAGATGTTACAGTGAGTATGTTCTGTTCCTTTTTTATAGCACAGAGAGGAAAGATGACAGCAGAAAAATCAAGTAGAACTTTTATATAATTTTTCAGCATGCCTTTTGGCATGCTTTTTTATTTTAAAATGCAGAAAAGAAAACAAGCACTTGAGAAAAAACCTGTTGCGTGATATACTGTAGGATATGGAAAAAACGTATTTAATAGCAGGGAAAGAATACCCCTTTTGTGAAGGGATTGCCAACTATGCCGTAAATAGTGGGGCTAAAGTTATGGTAACCCTTTTAGATAAAAAAGAAAAAACAGCAACGCCAACTCCAAGCTTTGTATGGAATCGCTCCTCTCCACTTTCAGCGCGAGCCCTTATTTTAGAAACTGAAACAACAATGGGAGATATAGATACCGCATTTTTAATTTTTGATACCGCTTTGTATGTTAACGATTTTGAAAAAATGAGCTTAGAAGTTATTTCTCGTGGGATTGATACCTTGTTTGCCGGTTACATGTATTTAAGCGTTGAGCTTTTAGAGCGTTTTATAAAAAAAGGTTATGGAAATATTTGTTTTGTATTGAAAACACATCCATCGTTGACAGAGGCATTAAAGCAACAAAAAAGGACAGAAACAATTCCTGCAGGGCCTTTTGTAGAAGCGGCAGCTTCGGCTTTTCGAGCGTTTGCAGAAAGCATTGCAACAAAGTATGCTGCGGCTAGTATAGGAATTCAGCTTATTGAATGTCCTAGCTCAATTGATGAGTCTACAGAACTTTCCCCTTGGCTTTTTTCGTTTGCTGAGAGTGCCGCAACAAAGCCAATTGTAGATGCAAAACTTGCAAATCGTTGGTATCAAGTGGGTTCAAAACCTTCTTCAGGCTGGCCCATTTTTAAACGGTAGGAATAAACCATGTCAATTTATGATATATATACATTGCTATTCAACTCGGAGTTAACAAGCTTAGCTTCACTTGCCAGGATTGGGGTAAGTTTTGTGTGTGGTGCCATACTAGGTGCAGAAAGACAAAAAAGAAATCAATTTATCGGAATTCGCACTATAACAATTATTACCGTTTCGTCAACATTATTAATGTTACTTTCAATTTATGCAGGAACTCAACTTCCAGGGAGTACAGGCGACCCCACTAGAATAGCGGCTCAAGTTGTTTCCGGTATTGGATTTTTAGGGGCAGGGACTATTGTTTTGCAAGGATTAAATATTAAAGGCTTAACTTCTTCTGCCGTAATTTGGAGCTCAGCAGCCGTAGGCTTAGCAATAGGAGCTGGATTCATTGTTCCAGCAATTGTAACTGTTTTTTTACTTGTTACTGCAATAATCATCGTTGAAAAAATAGAAGAAAAATACTTCCCTGCGGGAAGGTCAAAAAAGCTTGAGTTTTCTTTTTTTAATAATCGTGTTGATGTTGATGGTATAGCCACCTTGCTTATTTCACAAGGACTAGTTATTGTAAACACAGATATATCAAGAGATTTTACAAAGAAGCACATAGTAATAACGTATTTTGTTCGAGTACCCCCATCTATAGATATTTTTAATATTATCGACCAAGTAAAAGGTATGGGAAAACTGGAAGAATTTAGCTTAACTGATTAAAAAGGATCTAATGCAACATACAAATCCTCTTATCGTTCAAAGTGATAAAACTCTTTTGTTGGATGTGCATGCACCCCTAGCAGAGGTTTGTCGCGATGCCCTCATTCCGTTTGCTGAGCTCAAAAGCTCTCCAGAGCACTTACACACATATAGCCTTTCACCTCTTTCTTTGTGGAATGCGACAAGTGCAGGCTTCACAGCAGAGGATGTAACAGCTGTTTTAAAACAATATTCTCGCTTTGAAATCCCACAAAGTGTGCTTGTCTGGGTTCAAGAAACAGCTTCTCGCTTTGGTAAATTACGGCTTATCCCTGATGATAATACACCTCATAATGAAGAAGACAGCGAAAAAGCAAAAAGCACAACCCTTTTATTGGTTTGTGAAGATCTTTTAATATATAAAGAAATATGTTCAAACAATAAATTAACAAAGTATCTATCCCCTCTTCCTGAAAATACCTTAAAAAATGGGGTGTATGGGTTTAGGCTACTTTTAATCGACAGAGGAATAATTAAACAAGAACTTATTACTCAATACTGGCCTGTAAAAGATGAAGTTCCACTTCGGGATGGAGAAAAACTTGAGATACACTTAAAAGATACAACAACAAGTGGAGTCCCGCTTGTTTTACGAGAATATCAAAAAGAGGCTACAAAATCTTTTTTAGGAGACGGTGGACCTGGTACAGGGTATGGAACAATTGTCTTACCCTGTGGTGCCGGAAAAACAGTTGTTGGTATGTCTTTAATGGCAAAGTTGCAGATGAACACACTCATTTTAACTACAAATATTTCTGCTGTTCACCAATGGAAAAATGAACTTTTAGATAAAACAGATTTAGAAGAAAGTAAAATAGGGGAATACACTGGAGAGAATAAAAACATACAGCCTGTAACGGTTGCAACGTATCAAATACTGACATGGCGCCCTGAAAAAGAAGGGCCTTTTCCACATTTTCATGTGTTTAATGAGCGAAACTGGGGGTTAATAATATATGATGAAGTACATCTACTCCCAGCACCAGTATTTAGGATTACTGCAGAAATACAAGCAATAAGGCGAGTTGGCCTTACGGCAACCCTTGTAAGAGAAGACGGATTTGAAAAACATGTGTTTAGCCTTGTCGGCCCCAAGCGCTATGATGTTCCTTGGAAGGAACTTGAAAAAAGTGGATGGATAGCACAATCAGAATGTATTGAGCTTAGACTTGATATGTCAAATGAAACGCAAATTTCGTATGCGACAGCTACGATGAGACAGAAGCATAGAATTGCATGTGAAAATCCAGCAAAGATTCCAGCGGTGATGTCCCTAGTTAATAAATTTACTGATGACAAAATACTCATTATAGGACAATATTTAACACAGCTTTGTGAGCTTGCAGAAATATTAAAAGCGCCTATAATTACAGGAAAAACACCAAATGCTCAAAGGGATGCTATTTATGATTCCTTTAGAAAAGGTGAAATAAAACTTCTTATAGTTTCAAAAGTGGCGAATTTTGCAATCGACTTACCAGATGCTTCAATGGCTATACAGATATCGGGAACGTTTGGTAGTAGACAAGAAGAAGCGCAGAGGCTCGGAAGAATTCTGAGACCCAAAAAAAAAGTAGCGCGTTTTATTACAATTATTACACGAAACACAGAAGAAGATATTTTTGGTGCAAACAGGCAAAAATTTTTAGCAGAGCAAGGATATTCATATAAAATGGTAACCTCAGTTGATGAAATATCTGATATTCCAGATACAGAAAAAGGAAACCTTTATGACCAATAATAATCTTGAAGCCCTTGAACCATGGAAAGAATCGTTATTCCGCCTTCCAGAAAGCACTTTTTTAAATATTGTTCGTTTATATGTGGGTGTTATCAAAACGCCATATAACAAAGAAAGATTAGTAACAGAGTTAATCTCTTTTTTATATAAAGATGAGCATAAAGACATAATCCTAAGCCTTTTATCTGAGAAAGACATTCTTTTTCTTAGCGCAGTGCACTATCTTGAAAAGATTACAACAGATACTTTATTAACCTTTTTTAGCGGAGAATACACAACCTTTTTTTTGTATGATTATATAGCAAATTTGGAAGAACGGTTACTCATATACAGACATTTTGATGATAGGACAAAAAAAGAGTATTTAACATTAAACCCCCTTTTACAGCAGCCTTTGCAAGAGTACCTCAGTCTATCAGCTTTAATTCCTGTTAGTAGACAAGAAGGAGGTTCAACAAAAAACACAAAAAAAATGTTGAGCGCATCGTTATTCAGTTCTTGGTATGCCTTTACTTCAGAATACCCAGATGCTTGTCGTGCTGACGGTTCTTTTAAGAAAAAGGTACACCCCATCTTAGAAAAATCTTTTTATGGAGTCCCCATTGATTTTTTGGAAACGCTTAATACTTCCTTTGTAAATCTAGGTTTATTTTATCATGATGGCGCGGCTCTTTTTCCAAGCGAAAAAAAATGGGAAGCTTTTTGTCAATTAAGCCAAGCGGTACAAAATCTATATATATGCATAGCCTCTTTTAGACGATTTCCTCGAGAGGCACTTGCAAAATATGCAGCATTCTTTAATACTTTTTTGGAAAATATACCTAAAGAAGGAGTTTCTAAAGAAATTTTATTAAGGTTGATTTTTTTATTAAAAAACACACAAGTAGATACTAGAACAGAACAAAAAAAAGGCTACTTTACAAGTATGCTACAAAGAGCACAAGGAGCATCAAACGAAGAAGGTTTTTCTGATGGACTTATTGTTGAAAAAATGATTTTTTTTGGGCTTTTAGAAGCGGTTGGCAACGATGCTCAAAACAAGAAAATATATGTGGCGGCGATAGGTTGTACAGATAAAGATTCAACAGGCGAAGAAAAGCCCTTTATTAGTATTAACGCAGGTTTTTCTATAACATTTCTTAAGGCTGTCTCCCTCGAAATGATGTTGCCTTTAGTTCGCTCAATGAACATTGTTAGTTATGATACGGTATGTCGTTTTGAAATAACACGAGTATCTTGCATGCGCAGTTTTGACAAAGGGGAAACAAACGAGAGTCTTTTATCTCGTTTAGAAAAAGCTTCAGGAAAGCCGCTTTCCCAAAATCTTATATTTTCAATTAACGAATGGTATGAAACATATAACTCAGCATCATTATACCATGGATATATACTGAAAGTTTCACCAGAAAAAATAGTTCACATTGAAAACAGTGCAATTCTTGCTTCAAGGATCAGAAAAATACTTGCCCCTGGAATATATTTATTAGATTTTGAAACGAAAGAAGAATTGCTTTCTGCTGTAGAGAAAAGTGCACTAGATTTTATAGGTAATGTAAAGCAAGGCGAAAAAGAAGAGGTTGTGATACCGTTCATAAATGCTCAAAAAAAAGCAGCACTTTCATTTGATTTTACTCCAAAAAAAGCTGAAATTGATAAGGTTGGTTTAGGACATATAAAAAAAATGAAAGAAGAACTTGAAAAGCAGGACTTGCCAAAAGAACAAAAAGAAGGATTATTAGAGAGGATACAGCGAAAGCTCATCATATCTCCAAAGCAATTGATAGGGGAAACTGTTAGGCACGAAAAAACAGAAGCGAGCGGTATCGACTTTATGGGAAAAATACAAGTTGTGGAACAAGCTATTTCTTCTTCTAATATGATTGAAATAACAAGTGCTAATAATGTGTATACAGGAAGACCCTTAAAAGTAGAAAAAAGAGATGGTGATGCAAGCATCACTCTTGTACAAGAAGACACAACAACTGTAACACTATTAATTGGACAGGCCCGAAACGTAAAGCGTTTTAGACAGCCTCTTTTTTAAAATTTTTTAATAAAAGTAGGTGCATGCTTTTTTATTCTATGCTATTATAAGGTATGAAAATATTAGCAAAAAAAGCAACTTTAAGCGGAAGAACACGCGTTCCTGGATCAAAAAGCCATACAATTAGAGCTCTTCTTTTAGCAGCCATAGCCCATGGGAAATCAGAAATAGAGAATCCATTAACTGGAGAAGATTGCATTTCGTGCGCAAAGGCAATTGAAATATTGGGTGCAAAAGCAGACTTTTCCAATCCAAAGGTCTGGAAAGTTGAAGGAGCTGGAGAAAACATACATCTTCCAGACAACATAATAGATGTTGGGAACTCAGGTTCAGTTTTGTATTTTTTAAGTCCTATTGCGGCAACTTTTTCAGGATGGAGTATTTTTACGGGGGACAACTCTATTCGAACTCGCCCCGTTATGCACTTAAAAGACCTTTTAGAGCAAGCAGGAGCAACGGTGCACATAAGCCGCCCAGGAAAAGATTCCCCTCCTATTTTGATTGAAGGTCCAATAAAGGCAAGCTCAATAAAAACCGATGGACGGTTATCACAGTACATTAGCGGGATGATGATGGCTGCAAGCCTTCTTGATGGTAATACAACAATAGAGCTAACAGATCCAAAAGAAACACCCTATTTAAAAATGACAAAACACTGGCTTGAAGGAGCTGGAATCCCTGTTTCAATAAGTCCAGATTATAAACATATTTCCGTTTCTGGTCCTTATTCTATACAAGGGTTTAATGTTCCTGTCCCTTCTGATTGGGAGGGTGTAGCTTTTCCTCTAATTGCAGCACTTGTATCTGGTAGCCATATAATTATTGAGAAGATAGATACTTCTGGAACACAAGGTGATGATGCAATTGTTGAAGTCTTACAATCAATCGGAGCAGATATTGAGTTAAATTCAAATGACAAAACTCTTACAATACGAGGAGGGCAACATTCTACTATTCACAATGAAAAAAATGGTTGGGTAGAAGGCAGGCTTGCCGTGCCGCAAGAGAAAGAAGAGCTTCGTATAAACTGCTCTGGATACCCCGATGCAGTATGCGCGCTAGCTGCAATTGCTTGCTTTGTGGATGGGAGAATTATTTTAGAAGATATAGGAGTCTGTAGAAAGAAAGAAACAGATAGGTTAACGGTAATGACAAAGGAACTGTCTAAACTTGGAGCAACAATTACCGAGGGGCAGGATTTCTTAGTGATAGAAGGACACTCGCCAATAGCACGCGATGGAACAAAAAATAAAAATTTTGCACTACATGGAGGAACAATAGAAAGCTATCATGACCATCGAGTGGCAATGTCATTTTCTTGTCTAGCGTTAGGATTACCAGAAGGAGAAGAACTTTTTATAAACGACTTTGAATGTTATGAAGTATCTTTTCCGAATTTTTTTGAAACAATGAATGCGCTTGGGGCTAATTTCATCGAAACTACTTAAAACATGAGGCCTTCATTTTTATGAAGAGAAACAGCTTCTTGCATATGCTCAAGAGTAATAGATTTACAAGCACTCATGTCGGCAATGGTTCGAGCTACTTTTATGCAAGAATGCAAGCCTCGTGCTGAAAAGCCGTAGCGTAAAGATTCTGCGTGTAAGTAGTTTTCTATGCTCTTTTCTAAAAAACAAAGTTCCTTTATTTCAGAAACACTTAAATGACTGTTAGCTTTTCCTTGGCGAGATCTTTGGATTTCTGTTGCTGTTTTTATATCTTTTCTCAAAAACTCAGTGCTTATTATTTGTTCATTCTGTTCTTCTAAATTGGCTCTTTCGAGTGAAATGCGTATATCTATTCGATCAAGAAGAGGAGCAGAAAAGCGCCTCCAATATTGCTCAACTGCACGTGTACTACATAAGCAAATCTTATCAGCGGACCCAAAATTTCCGCAAGGACACGGATTTGATGCTATAAGTAACTGAAATCTCGCAGGAAATTCTGTGCTCCGCCCAGCTCTACTTAATGTTACTTTTCCATCTTCTAATGGGACTCGAAGAGTTTGCAATACAGAAACCCTAAACTCAGACGCTTCATCTAAAAATAAAATGCCGTTATGAGCTAAAGATATTTCTCCAGGTCTACAATAGGGTCCACCACCAATCATACCTTCAAGACTAGAACTTTGGTGAGGCATCCTAAAAGGTGGCTCTGTCATAAGGCTTTCACCGGGCTTTAGTTTTCCAGCTAAACTATAAATACGAGTTACAGGCAGTGCCTGTTCATTAGTTAGAAGGGGAAGTAGGGATTGAAAATGCTGTAGGGCTAGGGTTTTTCCACATCCTGGAGGACCATACGCTATTATATTATGTAGCCCCGCTGCTGAAACTTGCAACGATCTTAAAAAAGAGTGCTGCCCCTTTATACTACTGTAATTAAAACCATCCTTTATAGAGTTAAACATAACCTCTTCAACAGTCGGTTTTTCAAAAGCAGCAGAGTCATCTTTTGCAATTATTTTTTCAAAAAATTTTTCTGATTGTAGTTTTAATAGTAGTCGATACGTGTCCTGTAGGGTTTTTACCGTAAATATTCGAATGTTTTTTAACCCTGCCGCTTCTTGAGCATTTTCCTCTGGAATAATGCACACTTGTATTCCTTGATCAGCTGAAGTTGACAAAGCAGCATGTACACCCCGTACAGGGCGAACTTTTCCAGATAGTTCGAGCTCACCCATGACAAGAAGGCTTATGTTTTCATGGAAGGAATTTTGCAAACCTCCTTCTGCGTTATCTACTTTTAATTTTTCTTGTAGCACAGCTAAGGCTATAGCCAAATCAAAGCCAGCTCCTTCTTTTTTAACATCTGCAGGAGACAAACTTATTAACACCCTTTCGAGAGGAAATTCAAAGCCCGAATTTCGTATCGCAGCACGCATCCTTTCGCGAGCTTCTTTTACAGCATTGTCAGCAAGGCCTACAACTTCAACGAGGGGTATTCCTCGCCGTAAATCAACTTCAATGGAAACTAAAGCCCCTTCATATCCAAAGGGCGAAAAACTGATTACTTTCATTTTTTTCTCCAATAAAATACAATCTAACTATATATTAGTATTTTAGAGCGAAAAAAATTGTAAAATTTGAAGTTTTTATAAAAAAATCTTTAATTATTAAAAGGAGTCTAGTTTTGGTTTTAATTCTTCTAGCCAAAAGCGCTCGTCAATAGTATTTCCGCCACTGGTCCTTCCAATTTTTCTGTCTGCACGAACATGCTCACCGTGAAAATCACTGCCTGCTGTAATAAAAAAGCCAATACGCTTTGCCATTTCTTCAAGCCTTTTAGCTTCGACAACTCTAACACCTGGGTGCCAAGCTTCAAGCCCTTCAACTCCTCTGTCAAAAATGTTCTGCAAAACGTCTTCTATTTTACCCCAAGAAAGATACAACGATAAAGGGTGTGCAATGATAGGAATGCCACCACTATCTTTTATTGCAATGATGGCTTCATCCAAGTTTGCTCCTACTCTTGGAACATAAAAGGGGAGGTTTCTTGCTAAAAACTTATCAAAGGCTTGCTGGCGAGTCTTTACAATTTTTTTTGAAACCAAATAATCTGCAATATGTGGCCTTCCTAAAGAGTCGGTTGAAAAAAGTTCTTTTAGTTCCTCGAGAGAGGTTTTTATGCCATAAGTTTGCATTTTTTTTACAATTTCAGCGTTTCGTGTATTGCGAGCTTTGTGTAAAAATGCGATAATATCTAGTAGAGAAGTACTCGGAAATTTTATTCCGAGACCAAGCAGGTGAAACTCTCCTGTGGTCCATTGAATATTTAATTCAATGCCGGGTATAAGGTTAATGTTGTATTTCTTTGCAGCTTCTTGAGCTTCCTCAAGGCCTCCAATTGTATCATGGTCCGTAAGGGCAATGGTGTTTAGCCCTTTTTTTGCAGCATATGCAATAAGGTCACTAGGAGATAATGAGCCGTCTGATGCACTTGAATGTGTATGTAAGTCGATCATAATAAAACTATATCATAAATTTTATTTTTGTGATATAATGAAAAAAGTTACATTATGTGATATACTATTCATAGAGGTAAAAAATGCCAAAGGCAATGCAGTACACAAAAGGTTCTATCATTTATTTCGCCGGCGATATGGATGAGCGGATTTTCATTCTCCAAAAGGGAATGGTTCTATTAACGAGCACTGATATTGAAACAAACATCCCCGCAACAGAACATATACGAGAAGGGGAATTCTTTGGTGTAAAATCATCCTTAGGTCACTTTCCGCGAGAAGAAACTGCTACCGTAGTGTCAGAAGCTAGTGCTATAGCGCTAACAGTACAAGAGTTTGAAAAAATGTTTAGTGGTAATAGACAAGTTATTATGAAAATGTTAAAAGTTTTTTCAAATCAATTACGGTCTATACATAAAAAAACTGAATCCATACTGAAAAGCGAACTTGATATTGATCAGGTATCTGGAATGATTTCTGTGGCACAAAGCTTCTTTGATGACGAGCAATATAAAGCATGTTGTGATGTGTGTACAAAACTTTTGTCGCGCTTTCCAAATACATCAAAAAAAGAGGAAGTTGCAAAAATATATGCATCTTCTAAGAGACGCCTTGACTTGCAAGGCGGGCGTTCAAAAAAAGTTGCGCATGTGGGTGACTCGGAAGATGAAATTACTGGAAATTCTTCTGCGTTAAAGCAGTTCTCCTTACCTACCTTTTCTCGTTTTGCAAAAACTTTTGAGCCCGAAGCGGTGATTATATCTGAATATGAACCAGGAGATAGTTTTTATTTAATTCAATCTGGTCAAGTTCAGTTAGTAAAATGCGTAAAAGGATCTAAAAAGAATATAGATATTTTAAAACCATCTGAGTTTTTCGGGGAGATGGCAATTTTAGAAAATACTCCTCGTTCTGCAACTGCCGTTGCATTAAATCGGGTTGAAGTACTTGAGTTTAATAAAGAGAATTTTGAAGTATTAATTATGGGAAATCCGCAAATTGCACTTATTTTGCTCAAGCTTTTTTGCAAGCGAATTTATGACCAAAAACGAAGGTTTAAAATTCTTGTTATTGAAGATCTTCAAGCAAGAATAGCAGATGTATTCCTAATGTTTGACGAAATGAACAGAAACCCGCAAGGGGGGGATCGCTCGAGGCAGTTCAGTTTAACAATTCAAGATCTTGCTCATTGGGCTGGACTTCCCTTTGATGTTGCACGCGATGAGGTTAATAAATTTGTCGAAAAAAGAAAGCTAGAAGTTTATGATACGTACATGATTGTTGCAAATATTGTAGACATGAGGCGTATAGTAGATACAAAAGCAAGTGTGAGGTCTACTTAATAAATAAGCACAGTGTTATAAAAAGCTGCAGGTATGTAGCTTTTTTTTGTGTCTTACTCCTTGTATGCGTAGTAAAATTTTCTTAATATGCGATTTTTCTTGAAAATTTTGTAATAATGATATATACTTTTTATATGATTTATGAGGTAATGTTAACTCTTTTTCCAGGACAAGAGGATGACAAAGAATTAGTTAAAAAAAGAATATTGCGCATGTTAAGTGATAGTGGTACATATGTAGGAAGCTCAGAAGTTTCTGCAATTGTATGCAAAAAAAAATCAATAGATGCACGGCGCAAAGATGTAAAGATTCATATTCGGTATGCAGTATATGTAGGGGAAACCCCATCAGATAGCTTTGACCCAGAATGGAAAGAGGCCGACCCAACAAAAAAAGTTTTTATTATTGGGGCAGGGCCAGCAGGCCTTTTTGCAGCGCTTACCTTTTTAGAAAAAGGAATTAAACCAGTAATTATTGAAAGAGGTCATGAAGCAACACAAAGAAAGAAGGATATTGCAGAAATAAGTAGAACAGGTAAGGTTGAAGAAAACTCGAATTACTGTTATGGAGAAGGGGGAGCAGGAACCTTTTCTGATGGAAAATTGTATTCCCGTTCAAATAAACGCGGAGATATTTCACATATCTTGTCAATTCTACATCATCACGGCGCAGATAAATCAATTTTATCGGATTCACACCCACACATAGGAACAGAAAAACTACCTGAAATAATTAGCGCTATCTCGGCAACTATTCGCTCTTTTGGCGGAGAGATTCTTTTTAATACAAAGTGTGTAGATTTTGATTTTGATGAAAATCATCATATAAGAGCAGTACAAATTGAGCATACAGAAACAAAGAAAAAAGAACGCATTGAAACACAAAATGTCTTGCTTGCAACAGGGCATTCTGCTGATGACATCTATAGGCTCGTTGCAAAAGCTGCTCTTGCGCATGCAAGCGTTACCAGTGATAATAGACTCTATGTGTTACAGCAAGCTTTAGAAGCAAAAACCTTTGCAATTGGGGCTCGATTAGAACATCCTCGAGAGCTTATTGACCACATCCAATACGGACAGTCAAATGAAGAGGCGAACCTTCCTTCTGCAGAATATAAGCTTACCGCTCAAATTGCAGGGCGCGGTGTCTATTCTTTTTGCATGTGCCCAGGTGGTTTTGTTGTTCCTTCTTCTAGTGCATCAAACCATCTTGTTGTAAATGGAATGTCGTCTTCAAAAAGAAACTCTGTTTGGTCAAATGCTGCCTTTGTTGTTGAAACAAGGCCTGAAGATATTCCTTCTGAGTTTGGAAATGATGTGCTTGCAGGGCTTAACTTTAGAAACAGCATAGAAGAAGAAGCTTTTAACCAAGCAAAAAAAGGAAAGGCAAAAAATCCACAGGCTGCCCCCGCACAGAGGCTTAAAGACTTTTTAGAAGGGCGGCTTTCAAAAACACTTCCTGAAACATCTTATGTTCCGGGTCTTGTTTCTTCTCGCTTAGACTTATGGCTTCCTGAGCATATTTCGCTTAGACTACAAGAAGCTTTTCATGAGTTCGATAAAAAGGTGAAAGGGTTTGTGTGTGAAGAAGCGGTTTTAATTGCGCCAGAAACAAGAACCTCTACACCTCTTCGAATATTACGCCACTCTCAAACGTGTGAAAATCCAGTGCTAAAAGGGGTTTTCCCAGCAGGAGAAGGCGCAGGTTACTCTGGGGGAATCGTTTCTTCTGCAATGGATGGAGAAACCGTTGCGAAAGCGATAATTGGACATGTATTTGAGGAAAAAAAACATGAAAGCACTGACGGACATTGAAATTGCTCAAAAAAATGAAATGCTACCTATTGCAGACATTGCAAAAAATCTTTCGCTTTGTGATGAAGATATAGAATCATTTGGTAGATATAAGGCAAAGTTATCGCTTAAAAAATTACATGAACTACAAAGTACACCTTTAGAAAAAAGAGGAAAGCTTATTCTTGTTACGGCCGTAACACCCACTCCAGCAGGAGAAGGAAAGTCTACCGTAACAGTAGGCTTAGGTGATGGTCTTCGAAAAATAGGAAAAAAATCTATTATAGCACTTAGAGAACCTTCTTTAGGACCATGCTTTGGGGTAAAAGGAGGGGCCTGCGGCGGTGGATATTCGCAAATTGTCCCTATGGAAGACATAAATCTTCATTTTACTGGTGACATTCATGCCATTTCTATTGCAAATAATCTTATTGCAGCCCTTATTGATAACCATCTTCAGCAGGGAAACGAACTCGGCATTGACCCAAAAACGGTAACGTGGAAAAGGTGTGTTGATTTAAACGACAGGGTTTTAAGAAATGTTGTTGTGGGACTTGGAGAAAGAGGTGACGGGGTAACAAGAGAAGATCATTTTTCTATTGCCGTAGCAAGTGAAATTATGGCAATTGTATGTCTATCAAAAAACATAAAAGAATTAAAAGAACGCATAAACTCCATTATTATTGCAAAAAATTATTCAAAGCAATTTGTAACGCTTAAATCTCTTGGTGTTGCTGGAGCCATAGTAGCTCTTTTAAAAGATGTTATAAAACCCAACTTAGTACAAACATTAGAAAAAACACCTGCTTTTGTGCACGGGGGGCCATTTGCAAACATTGCGCATGGTTGCAATAGTGTTAATGCTACTCTTAGTGCGCTTGCCCTCGGAGAATATGTGGTAACTGAAGCTGGCTTTGCTGCCGATTTGGGCGCAGAAAAGTTTATGGATATAAAGTGCCGAAGTGCAGGTATTGAGCCAAGCGCGGTTGTTATTGTTGCAACAATTAGAGCCCTTAAAATGCATGGTGGTGTAAAAAAAGAAGACTTATCAAAAGAAAATGTTGAAGCCGTAAAAAAAGGTTTTGAAAACTTACAAACACACATTGAAAACATTTCTAAGTTTGGTGTTCCCGCAATTGTTGCACTTAACAAATTTATGCTAGACAAAGAGGCAGAAGTTAATGCTGTTACAGAACTTTGCAAAAACCAAGGTGTGGAATGTGTGTTAAGTGAAGGCTGGGAAAAAGGCGGCGAAGGAACCTCTTTATTAGCAAAAACAATTGTGAGTACAATTGAAGCAAAAAAGAGCCATTTTAAGCCCTTATATGAGCTCTCAGAGCCTTTTACCTCCAAAATTGAAAAGCTTGCAACATCAATATACCGGGCAAAGAGCGTTGAGTTTTCACCTTTAGCCTTACGAAAACTAAAAGAGTACTCCGAGGCAGGATATGTAAACCTACCTATTTGTGTTGCAAAAACACAAAACTCCATAAGCCACGACAAGGCTCTTTTTGGTGCCCCTAAAGATTACGTATTTCCTGTTCGCGATGTGCAATTGTATTCGGGAGCAGGCTTTGTGGTCGTTTTAGCAGGCGATATTATGACCATGCCTGGCTTACCAAAGGTACCAGCCGCTTGTTCTATTGATGTAGACGACGAAGGAAACATTTCGGGCTTGTTTTAAGGGGAATAAACCCTTGCCAAATACCCCAAACCGTGCTACAATAGAGACCATAAAGAGAGAGGAGACATGCGTAAGATGAAGAGCACAGCACAGCACAGCACAGCACAGCACAGCACAGCACAGCACTTGCCATAAACCTACCTCTCGACTAAAACAACTAAATCAAAAAACTAATAAAAAAGCGCACAAAAACAAGCCACAAACGGGGCGAAGCCCCCGAAATTTTGTGGCTCTTTTTATGCCCAAAGTACAGTAACCCCATTGCAAAAAGGTGCAAAGGGGACAACTGCTATTCGTTGAAGGCACTCCTTTTGTAACCTTTAAGCAATTGATAATTAAAAGGAGTTTTATATGAAAAAACTAGTAGTTGTGATAAGCCTAGCCGTAGTGCTTGGCTTAGTATTAGTGGGCTGTCCACAACCAACCGACAGCGGAAATGGTGGGAGTGAAACACCTGCACCACCATTTATGCCTATGATACTGGTAGAAGGGGGCGACTATACTTTTGGGGAAGTTGCCATAGACCCAGATAACTTAACAACCGTAGCAGACTTTTACTTAGCAGAAACGGAAGTAACTCAAGGGCAGTGGAAAGAGGTAATGGGAGACTGGCCAGGTACAGCTGACGGTGAAGTACCATCTGACGAATATGGTCTTGGAGATGATAGACCTGCATATTGGGTAAGTTGGTATGATGCGATAACATTTTGTAATAAGTTGAGTATAAAAGAAGACTTAACACCTGTATACGCTGTAACAGGCGTTAATTTTGCAACAATAACAGCAGAAGAGATACCAGATGCAAATGATGCTACATGGAATGCTGCAACATATGATGAGAATGCAGATGGCTACCGCTTACCGACAGAGAAGGAATGGGAGTATGCCGCAGGCTGGGAAAAAAATGAAGTAAGAAACAGCCATGCAGGAGTTAACATAATAACAGATGTTTTAGACCCCAATGATTTGGATAATGACAGTCGTACTAATGAAGGAGATGGCATAGACGATAATGACCCTACAAAAGATTTAAGAGACTATGCATGGTATTGGATGAATAATGGAGAATATAATGCTTCTACACCTGATCCAAATTACGGAAGTAAAGATGTAGGAACAAAGAAACACAATGCACTGGGCTTGTATGACATGAGCGGGAACGTGTATGAATGGTGTTATGACACATACACTGGAGGCTCGAGCCGTGTGTATCGTGGCGGTAGCTGGAACGGTGGTTCGTTTTTTTTGCGCGTAGTCGATCGCTACAACGACACTCCTAGCATTCGATACAACGTTCTTGGCTTCCGTGTTGCTCGTTCTGTTAGCAATTAACAATTAATATGTACGAACACTGTACTGTTTTCACATCTGAAAACGGTACCGTGTACCACCAAGGTTGTCTGCCCAAAGGCAGAAGAACGGCGTTATGGAAGCCTGGGGGATGAATCAGAACATCCCCACACGTCTTTTGTGATAGTAAGCTTGCTTACGTTCTTTTCTTCAAGAAAAAAGATAAAGTTTTACGCTTATAAAGCGTACATAAAAATTAAAAAATTCTCGAAAATTTCTAAAATCAGTCAAATTTCTCACAAAAATTACTAAAATAATAATATGTAAAAATTCTTTCTTGCTCAACTGCTTGTACAAACGGTTGAAAAATTCCTCAAATAGGAGTATACTATGAATAACAAAGAAATTTCACGTATGAACGACTACTTTGCGCGGTATCTTTTAGGACAACGTGAAAATGAGCCATTACTGTTAAACTTTATAAACGCAGTAATGAGAGACAACGACCTAGAAGAGTTTGCAAGTGTTACGGTGACCAATCCGTACAACCTAAAAGAACATTCTACGGAGTCTGAAACCATTGTCGATGTTAAAGCTATTACATCTTCAGGTGAAAAGGTAATTATTGAAGTTCAAGTACAAGGAAACAAAACCTTTTTTGACCGTGTATTAGAATACTGGGCAAGAACATACCGAGCAGAAAGAATAAAAAATGAAAACGGCATTGAAGTAAGGCGCTTTATGCCAGTAATAAGCATAAACATAGTTGACTTTACAATGTTTGATGATATAGACTTTGCACATACGTCACATATGATACATTGTGTGCAAAATAAAAAAGTGAGTAACGATAAACTGGAGATACATTTTTTGGAACTACCAAAGATGCATATGGCAGTAAAAGAGGATGAGCTAAAAACATGGCTAAGCTATTTTGGCTCGAAAGACTTTGAAAGAGAAAAGGACGTAATTGCCATGAGAGGTGAAGTATTTAAGAAAGCAGTAGGAGACTACGAATATTTTGTATCTGACAGTGATTTAATAAGTGAATATGAAAAAAGAGAAATATTTTTAAACGGGCAAGCCGCTGCCCTTGATTATGAGAGATATGAAGCACGACAAGAAGGCTTAAAAGAAGGTAGAGCGGAAGGTAGAGTTCAAGGACATGCAGAAGGTCATAAAGAAGGATTAGAACAAGGCATAGTACAAGGTGTACTACAAGAAAAGATAAAACTGGCAAAGAGTGCGCTAGCAAAAGGCTTAGAGATACAAACCATTGTTGAACTCACTGGTCTTTCAGAGCAAGAAATAAAAAACTTACAATAGGGCCTTTACATACGCTTCAAAAGTATCAGAAAACCAATCAGATAAGGTTTTGATTTTTTCCAAATCTCTTGCGGCTGCTAAATCATAAAGGGCTGCAACGGGGTATCCTGCTTCTTTAGCTGTTTTTATTGCATGAAAAGAATCTTCAAATATAATTGTTTTTTCTACTGGAGTGCATAGAGTTTTTCTAGCCATGTCAAAAATAGCAGGAGATTCTGCCTTTGCGCTCCCAGCCTCTGTCGAAGTAATAATACCCTTAAAGTAATTAGAAATTCCATGTTTGCTTAAGGCCATTTCTACTAAATGCCTATCTGTTGCAGTTGCCACATACATAGGAATATTTTTTTCTTTTAGAAGGTCCAAAAACTCCTTTACAAAGGGTTTTAATGGCACTGTTGTGTTATATGCTGACTCCATAACGCCATTGCATTCTTTAATAATAGTTTCTTTATCTAAATTTAAACCATATGTGATATTGAGGTATTCTGCTGTTTGAATGATGGTAAGAGGATATAACTTTTCATTGAGTTTTTCTTCGGGTTCTAGATTTTTGATTTTTATATAAGTGTGCCCCATGTTTTGCCATTCTTGCATTGAGTCAACGAGCGTACCATCAAGGTCAAAGATTGCCCCTTGTATATGTTCCCATGTTAAGTCTTTCACTGCTATTCCTTATCGTTTTTTTAAGTGCCAAATGAGCCCTGTGTTTTTTAATTGGACAAGACCTCGTTTTTCTGCATCGTGGGCTAGCTTTTTAAAGCGAGCATAACCGTATTTTTTATAGTCAATATTCTTTGCTGCATCGGCAAAGGATTTCCATTCATCACTTTTTAAGATTGATAATAATTCTGTAAATTCTTTCGGGAGACCTTTTTGTGTTTGTGCTTGCAATTGTAGTTTATTATGTTCCTCTTCTGAGAATTTTATAGCTGTTACTTTTATTGCGGCGTTTATAAAGGCCTTCCAAGTTCTGTACCCGAGCTGTTTTTCATTAAAGCGCGAATTTAATAATTTCATACGTATTTTTACAGCACCTAAGAAAGGCTCTTTGCCTTCTTTTATCATCGTAGAAACAGTGTCTTCTAGTAACTCAAAACTTTGCTCACGAGAAAGAGATTTTTCATGTGCTACAGCATCTTCATTATTATCTGCTGAATCAGTAGCATCAATAATATCCCTGTAATCTTTGAAGTCATCTGCCATTCTAAGTAAGTCTTCAGAGGCATTTCTTGTAACGTCACAAATAACTAAGGTTTTTTTACCATATTTTCTTAAGCTTTGTAATAGGGGGCGAAAGTCTGCATCGCCTGTAATAAGCACAAATCTTTCTATATGGGGGTATTGAAAAATTAGTTCTACCCCTCGAGCAACCATTGCCATATCGGAGCTGTCTTTTCCTGACGGAGGAACATGTAAGAGCTCAAAGCTATTGTCTGCAAGTTCTTTTGATATTTCGCTTATATGTTTTGCATTCCAGTTTCCAAATGCCATCGCATAGTTAATATGGCCTTCTTCAGAAATTGAGTCTTTTATCATCTGTACATAATTCATCCCCAGGGGCGGGGTAACATTTTCTATATCCCATAAAATTGCTGTATTCATATTTTTTTTCCTTTATGCATTTTTACCGTGCTGCAGTCCGCACTTTATTTGTTTTCATTCTCATAATCCAATTTTCCCCTAAAGTTTCGCTTGTGTATAATAGAGCCTCATGGCCGTAGCTTACCCATTGCATTATGGTGCCATCAGTAGGATTAACAAAGCAATAACTTTTTTTATCAAGGGTTAAGCGATCTGTATCTGGGCCGATAAACTCAAAGGGAACGCCCTCTTCTATTTTGTTCATTGCCTTAAAGGGATAAAATACCCAGTTTTGCTGCGCCTTTGGTGCGTGAGGAACCTTTTCAGGGTGGTCGGAATAATCTTTTTCTTTCGCCTTTTTTGCATCAGGGTGCAGAGACTGCAATTGCTTTTCAAAGGTTTCCACTGTTTTAATGCCTTCTAAAATAATTTTTTGTGCTTCATCGCTTGTTAATGGCTTATCAATTGTTCCTGCCATTTCATATTCACCTGAAGATTCACCTGAGGTTGTTTCATTTGCATCATCGGGACCAAAATAAAAGCCTGTTCCAAAAGCCCTATGCTGAAGGTTAAATAATTCAGATACAAAGGGCTTTGCTGTCTCTTCTGTAATGACACCTTCTTTTGCATCGATAGCCTTTCTATAGGCTCTTGCAACAAGGGCAACGTAATAAAGGCTTTTCATTCTGCCTTCAACTTTTAAGGCATCAACCCCTGCTTTTTTAAAGTCTGTAAGATAATCTATCATACAAAGGTCTTTAGAAGAGAGAACAGCGGTAAAGTTTTCTCCTTCAAAAACAGGAAAATATTCTCCAGGGCGTTTTTTTTCTTCTAAAACAAGTTCCCCGCTTTGTGCTAACTCTTTTGATGTTTTTATATCAAAATCCCATCTACAAGAGTGGGAGCAGGCTCCAGCATTTGCGCTCCTTCCATTCATATAAGCACTCATTAAGCACCTACCAGAATAGGCAATACACATAGCTCCGTGACCAAAAGCTTCAATTTCCATCTCTGGTACTGCATCTTTTATTTCGCGTATTTCATTCAAAGAAGCTTCTCTGCCTACAACTATTCTATCAAAGCCTAGAGATTTATATAGCTTTACGGCCTCTCTATTTATACAATTTGCTTGGGTGCTAAGATGTATCTTCGTGTTTGGGAAGTGTTTTTGAATGAGGTTTAGCATGCCAATGTCCTGAATAATAAAAGCATCAAAAGGATATTGTTTAAAATAGTCAACTTCACTTAAAAAAGCATCTAGGTCTTTGTTGTGGAAAGTAATATTCATTGCACAAAATAAGAGTTTTTTTGGGAACCTATTTTTTAAGTCTCGTATTGCTAAAAATTCCTCATCATGGAAATTATCTGCTTTTACACGGAGGGAAAAATTCTTTAAGCCAATATATGCCGCATCAGCTCCATATTCATATGCATATCGTAACTTCTCTATATTTCCTGCGGGACAAACTAATTCCATTATAGTATATCCTCTTTATCTCTAATATATTTTCCAACTTTTTCTATTGCTAAATGGGCTTCTTCTAAAAACTCATCTGCTCGTTGAAACATGTGCATCATGCCTTCCCAGCGGTCCACTTCACACTTTATGCCAAATTTGCGAAGTCGTCCTTGAAAATATAGTATATCAGTTTCAATAAGCTCCCCTTTTGCAACTTGTATGTAGACAGGAGGAAAATTTTCAAGCATCAATTGTTCTGCAAAAACAGGAGAAACAAAAGGGCTTTTTAAAT
Organism: uncultured Treponemataceae bacterium; assembly: GCA_964369735.1. Taxonomy (GTDB): domain Bacteria; phylum Spirochaetota; class Spirochaetia; order Treponematales; family Treponemataceae; genus CAYJFX01. Next base: position 43,471 of record CAYJFX010000001.1, on the reverse strand, counting down.
TTTCAGAATAAGTATACATTTCTGCACACCACTTTAATGCTTGCGGTGTTAGAATTTTATCTTTGGTTGGTTTTAAGGATGTTGGGTTTTCTAAGTCGTCCGAAACATTAAGCCATGGTGAAAAAAGAACGATGCCTTTTATTTTTTTTCTAAATGCACCTTTTATTTTTAAAAGAACACCAAGGGCAACACTTGCGCCAGAGCCATCTGCAAGCAAAATAATATTCTTTGATTCAGAATATAACTTTTTAATTACTGCTTTAATGTCATCAAACCCTGCAGGGTACGGGTGCTGTGGTGCTAAGCGATACTTTGGAAGGATGAGCTTTGCACACGATGCATGGGCAAGTGTTGCACAAAATCCCCTCCAAGACTCAGGGGAACCGCCAACAAAAGACCCTCCATGTACATACAAAAGAATTTGGGATGTTGAACAAACTTCTGGCAATAATACCTCACATTCAATATCATTTATAATAGTTTGCTCTAGCTCAACTCGATTGGGTAAAATGGGGGATGCAAATGTTTCTTCTATATCGCTTCGAAATTTATCAATATCGGATGAAGGGGTGGCAACGAGCGTTTTTAGTTTTTTAATAGCTTGTTTTGTTTGTTGCATTTTCATATGGGAAGTATAGCAAAAAATAGTAAAATGTGCTATAGTAAAGCCGTTATGCCTATAAAAATACAATCAGATTTGCCAGCACGAGGAGTTCTAGAAGCAGAAAACATCTTTGTGATGACAGATGAAAGAGCAACACATCAAGATATCAGGCCTCTTAAAATTGCAATAGTTAACCTGATGCCAACTAAAATAGCGACAGAGACACAGTTATTGCGCTTATTGGGGAACACTCCATTACAAATAGAGATTTCTCTTGTCCATATGGAAACACATACAGCAAAAAATACCGGTGAAGAACATTTGCAAAAGTTTTATATTAACTCAAAGCAAGTGCTATCACAACGCTTTGATGGAATGATAATTACGGGAGCCCCTGTAGAGCAAATACCGTTTGAAGATGTTGATTACTGGGATGAATTAACAGCTATTATGGAGTATGCCAAAGAAAAGGTTTTTTCTACCTTATATATTTGTTGGGGAGCACAAGCAGGCCTCTACTATAATTTTGGGATTCCCAAATATACGTTAGATAAGAAAATGTTTGGAATATTTGCGCATAAGAAAAACATGCAAAATGAACCGCTGCTTCGAGGCTTCGACGATGTTTTTTTTGCACCTCAATCGAGACATACTGAGGTTAGAAAAAGTGATATTGAAAAAAACACAGACTTGTGTATTTTAGCAGAGTCTGATGAAGCGGGTGTTTTGCTTGTTAAATCAAAAGATGATAGAAAAATATTTGTAACAGGGCATTTTGAATATGATGCGGACACCCTTGCTGGCGAATACAAACGTGATATTAGCAAAGGGCTTGATATAGAAATGCCAGTGAACTACTTTACAAATGACGATGCTACAACGATTCCTTTATCTACATGGCGAAGCAATGCAAACCTATTCTACTATAACTGGATAAATTATGTATATCAAGAAACGCCATATCATTTTGTATGGGATTAAAAATGAATAAACAAAAAGCTCCTACATGTGGATTTTATGACTCTTTTGATGTTGCTGTTGTTGGCGCAGGACATGCTGGTCTAGAAGCAGCATTGGCTTCTGCTCGAATGGGTAACAAGACCATAGTAATTACACAATCAATTGATGCAATTTGTCGACTTTCTTGTAATCCTTCTATTGGGGGGATTGCTAAAGGAAACATAGTTCGAGAAATAGATGCCCTCGGCGGTGAAATGGGTAAAATTATTGATCAATCAATGTTACAGTTTCGCCTGTTAAACAAAAGTAAGGGACCTGCAGTACAAGCGCCCAGAAGCCAAGCCGATAAAATTTTATATGCCGATATTGCAAGAAAAACCCTCGAATCACAAGAAAATATTTACATGCTCCAAGATACCGTTATTGATATAGAAACAACACAAGTTGAAAATCAAAATTCACGCGAGCAAAAAATTACGGCTTTGATAACACAAAGGGGGCGCAGAATTCCTGTGCGCGCGGCTGTATTAACAACAGGTACCTTTCTCGGTGGAAAAATTTTCATAGGCCAATATGACGAAAGCTGCGGTAGGCTTGGGGAACAAGCAGCCTTTGGTTTAACTGAGGCATTAAATAGGCTTGGTTTTACAACGGGGCGATTGAAAACAGGGACACCGCCAAGAATTCTCCGGCCAAGCATAGATTTTTCATCTCTAGAAATCCAAGAAGGAGATGAAAAAGTTATCCCTTTTTCGTTTGATACTGAATTAGTCGACCGCCCCATGGTTCCTTGCTACCTTGCCTATACAAATGAAATAACCCATGAAATAATACGCAAGAATATAGACTTATCCCCACTTTTTTCAGGAAAAATAAGTGGTACTGGCCCTCGCTATTGCCCCTCAATTGAAGACAAGGTTGTTCGTTTTGCCGAAAGAGACAGACATCAGCTGTTTTTAGAGCCAGAAAGCTTATTTACAGAAGAAATGTACTTAAATGGGTTTTCCTCCTCTTTGCCCGAAGATATTCAAGATAAGTTTTTGCGCTCAATGGATGCCTTTAAAAATGCAATTATTTCGCGTCCTGGCTATGCAGTTGAGTATGACTATATTGATCCAACAGAGCTATTTGCAAGCCTTGAAACAAAAAAAGTGGCAGGTCTTTTTACCGCCGGGCAAATTAACGGGACGTCGGGTTATGAAGAAGCCGCGGGGCAAGGTCTTGTTGCTGGAATTAATGCGTCATTGTACTCAAAAGCACATATGGCATTGTGTGGCGAGCATACAACATATCTTGATGTTGCAGGTAAAGAAGTGCATAGTGCAGGTCATAAAGATAGGCTCTCAGATACTCCCACGTACAACCCCTTAATTTTAGGCCGAGATGAAGCATATATTGGAGTTTTAATTGATGATTTAGTGACGCTAGGAACAAAAGAGCCTTACAGGATGTTTACAGCGAGAGCAGAGTATCGACTTAAACTACGCCATGATACAGCTGATGAGAGGCTTTTTTCAAAGGCTTATGCCGTTGGATTAAAAACTGAAAAACAAATGGAGAGGTTGTCTCAAAAACTAGAGCAAAAGCGAGAAATAGTTTCACGCTTTGAAAAAGACGCAACATTGGCTACAGAAGAAATGCTTTTTTGTGGAGAGCTTTCAAAAATATACCCACATGAAATTCTTGAAGCTGCAGCAATAGATTTTAAATATAAACATTATGTAGAAAAGCAAGACAAGCGCATTGAAAAAATGCATAAAATGGAAAATGCTAAAATACCGGAAAATTTTGATTATGCAAGCATTCCAAGTTTATCAAATGAATCAAAACAAAAACTTGAAAAAATTCGCCCAACAACCCTCGGGCAAGCGAGTAGGATTTCAGGAATCAGAAACTCTGATGTTATGTTGCTAATGGTCTACTTACGTTAAATTTACACAGCTTATCGATTTTTTGACTTTCTTCTAACAGTAAAAGCTTTTTTTGTTTTATTGCTTTCTTTTAATGCCTTTTTTTTATAAATAGTATAAAAGTGTTCTTGGCTTCGCAAGGGCTGTTCATTGTTTGAAGGAATTTTTGTCCATGTACTATCTGCATTCAATGTATAAGAATTTTGGTTGTCTAAAAAATATGTTTGCAAAACCTCTTTTACTGTTGTTGCAACATCTTGTTGTAAAACAGGAAACATTAACTCCACCCGTTTTTCAAGGTTTCGTGGCATCCAATCTGCACTAGACAAATACGTTTCTTCTGAGCTCCCATTTTGAAAGTAAAAAATTCTTGTGTGTTCTAAATAACGATCAACAATACTAACTACCTTGATATTTTCACTTTGGCCCTTAACCCCTGGCACAAGCATGCATATGCCACGAACATTTAGCAAAATCTTTACATGATTGCAACTTGCTTTATAGAGAGCGCGAATAATTTCAGGATGAGCAAGACTGTTCATTTTTGCCATAATAAGACCTGGATTTTCTTTTGTCGAGCTTTTAATTTCTCTTTCTATCATAGCCAAAAGTCTTGTTTTTAAGTGAACAGGTGCCATAAAAAGCCTGTTCATGCTTTGAACAGCAGAATACCCGGAAATCATATTAAACAACAGGTTTACGTCATTTGCAATTTCTGTATTTGTTGTAAAAAGAGACATATCTACATAGTGGCGAGCTGTTTTTTCATTATAATTACCTGTACCCATGTGTACATAGCGAATAAAGCCTGCATGTTCTCGCCTAACAACTAAAAGTAATTTTGCGTGAACTTTTAAGTGCGCTAATCCATAAATAACTATAGCTCCTTCTTGTTGAAGAAGATTTGCCCAAGACAGGTTCCTTTCTTCATCAAAACGGGCTTTTACTTCAACAAAAACCGTTACTTGCTTTCCATTTCTTGCTGCCTTTATAAGGCTTTTTATTAAAGGAGAGTTACCGCTTGTCCTGTATAAGGTCATTTTTATCGAAAGAACATCATCATCTTCTGCGGCATCATTTACAAATTGCAAAACTGGTTCGTATGATTCATAGGGTACATGCAAGAGAATATCTTTTTGCTTTAAGACATCCCAAAGAGGCTGTTTTTGTTCAAGAGAAGCGGGATAAGAACTTCTCCAAGAAGGATAGCGTAAGTGCGAAAATCCTTCCAAAGAATCAAGGGCAATAAAGCTTTTTAAATCAATAAAAGGAGTTTCTGTGCTATAAACATCACTGGCTTTCAGACTTGTTTTTGCAATTAAAATTTTTGCAATGTCGCCCCCTGTAGATGTACATGTTAAGCGAATAGGCACTGACTTTTTGCGGGCGACAAGAACATCTTCCATAGCTTTAATAAAGTTTTCATCGCTTTCTTCATTAACTGCAAATGCCGCATCGCAAACAGCTTTAAATACGAGCGTTTGGTCAACAGAATATCCTGGAAATAAGCTTGTCCCGTATAAAATAACTATATCATCTAGAAGCGAAAAACGATGTTCTCCCTCTCGGGATGGTAGCCAAATAATTCTGTCTAGCATCGATGGTATTTGAACAAAGGCCAAGGGAGCACTTTTTTCTTCTGATTTTTCTGTGGAGTATAAGTCTGTTCCATCAATTATTGTATTAAGCAAAAAGGCAACATGAATTTTTAAATTCGCTATAGGAGGTAGCTCGTTTTCACTCTCGGTTCGTAAAGGAGTGAGCAAAGGAAAGACTTGCTCCCTAAAAAGATTTTCTGTATACTGTTTTTCGCTGGAAGAAAAATTGCTTGGGTGGATGTATACAATTCCCTCTTTTTTTAGCTCACTAATTATTTCATTGCTAAAAAGCTTATGTTGAATGTCAAAAAGCTCATGAGAACGTTTAGAGATAGCTTCGAGTTGTTCTTTTGCACTAAAACCAGAAATATCTTTCCATGCAAGTTCTTGACGGGCTTGTCTTTTTAATCCTGCCACTCTAACCATAAAAAACTCATCAAAATTTGAGGAAACAATGGAAAGAAATTTTAGCCTTTCAAATAAAGGTATTTTTTTGTTTTGCGCAAGGCTTAATACACGTGCGTTAAACTCAATCCAAGAAAGCTCGCGGTTAATATACAGAGGATATTTTGATTTATCTGTTTTTGCTGCCATGTAGCCCCTTCTATGTTATGAGCACAGTATACCCAAAAGCCGACTCAAACAAATCACTTTTTTTGGCAACTGATTGCTTCTCTAAATTTACGTCTCTAATTTCTTTTATTTCTAACACAAGCATGTTTTCTTTTAAATATACAGAAACATTTGGAATATGTTGGGAGTGTCCTCTGTCAAGAGCATCTGCTATTCTGAGTATTGCAGAAAGTTTTAAAACCTTCATACGGTCTTTTCTTGGCAGCGAGGTAAAGTCTTTTTCCAAAGGAACCGTAACAGAACCTCTGTGGTAGCGGGCTATAAGAGCTATTATGTTTAAGGCTCCTTTTTCTAATCCAAATATGTTTGAATGTGAAATAATGTAGTGGCTGTGGACTTCGTGGTTTGCTTCTCCAATAAAGGTTCCTACATCATGTAAAAGAGAGGCAACCTCAAGTAAAAATCTGTCATCACTTTGAAACCCTAGCTCAGATCGCATTGCATCATATATTTTTAGAGCCATTTTTCGTACATATTGCGCATGAGCTTCGTCAAACTTGAATTTTCTCCCTATGTTTAATGCAGAGGCTAGTGTTTGAGTAAAAAAATTTTCTTCTAAAAAAGCGGTGTTAGAAAACTTGCTAGAAATGAGACCTTCACGAATGGTAGTATCTAAAACTATAAATTCTTCCGCCATTGTAAATTCTAAAAACAACTTATATATCAATAACGCAACGGGAAGAGATTTTACAAGATTGTATGCAATTTGAAATTTTGCAGCTACTTCTTCAAGTGAAAGTTGTTCTATTTCATCAGCAAAGGCTAAAAAAACTTTTCTTGGGATTGACCATGTTCTAGAGCCGATAGATTTTCCTATTTGGTTTGCAATAATTTGAGCTTCTGTTCCAATTGTAAGAAACTGGTGAATTTTTTGAAGTCGAGCTCCCAGGTGTAAGTTAATACCCGTGTTTTTTATAAAGTCTTCAAGGTAACGTTTTGTATCATTCTGTGATCCAGCCATAGATTTTATGTACTGGTCAATAAGAACAGTTCCTAGCCGCAAGCTATGCACGGTAACAATTTTGTCCCGTTGTAATAGCATCATTTCTGTTGATCCACCACCTATTTCAAGAATAACCGAATTCTTGTTCTGTCTTCGGGGAATATCTTGTCGTAAAACATCCAAGACTGCTAGGTACATTAGACGGCTTTCTTCAATACCGTCAATAACTTTTATAGGGAACCCTGTTTTTACAAGAATTCGATCTAAAAATGTATCTCTGTTTTGAGCTTCACGAAGAGCACTTGTTGCAAAAGATCTCACTTGAAAAGGCTTTATTTTCCACCCATCCAATTGCTCTCTAAAGCTTTCAAATATTTCTAAACATTGCAATAAGCTTTCTCGGCTAACAACTCCAGTCGTAAAAACGTCCCAGCCTAAAGAGAGAGGTTGTTCTGATTTGTCAATAATTTCCCATGTCCCATCAGAATCTACTTCGCAAACCATTAGGCGAGCGCCTGTTGACCCTAATTCAATAACAGCTTCAATTGTTTTCATACTATAACCTAAAAGCGAAAGCGTTTAAAGAAAGGCTATTATAGCTTATCAATAAGCATAGAGCACTTTCCTGAAGGAATGGGGAGTGTCTTTTTCTTTTCACCCAAGATGTTAATAGTAAAATAATAAAGCTTTTCACTTTCCATCTGTATTTCCCATCCGCGAGAACTTTTGTTTGAAAGAATAGTAATTAAATTTCTTGTAAGAGAAAGGTTTTCTATTCCCATCATTTCTAAATTTGGAATGGTCCAGTCTACTGTTTTACGAGGGAGGCTGATGTTAAGGCCAATTATGTTTTCTATCATAATTGCTATTGTGGATAAACCTGCAAAAATGATATGTCTTTTTTTAGGGAATGTTTCGCTGTTTGCCATTTTAGCATAACCATCTTGTAATGGAAGGTAAGCTTCCCAAAGGTCTCCTTTTTTGTTTGAGCCCTCAGGAAATAATGCATCGAGCATATGATAAAGATGGCGAATAGAAGCCTCTCTTGCTAAATCATACCGCTGATATTTTTCCAATCCTTTAATAATCATAAAGTTAAATGCAGGAAAAACACTACCTCTGTATCCTTCTCCATCTTTACTAAATTTTTTATGATCTACAGATAGAGAGGGGAAGGGATGGTCAGTTCCAAAAAAATTCGGGTCTGATAAATACGAAATAAGCTTTTCGGCTTTATCTTCATTTGGTATTTCTGCTAAAAGTGGCCAAAAATTTGCTACCGTTTTATGCATTAATTTTTTTCCACTTGCATCGAGGTCGTAATAAAAGCCTGTTTCATTGTCCCACATTTGAGCATTTATGTGCGTTTTTAAAGAAAAATATAGTTTTTTATACTGGAAGTTTAAATCTTTATCATTAATTATATCTCCAAGTGCCGCCATATATAAGGCATTTATAGCCATTGTTGCATTAAAATCTATTGGATAAACCGTTTTGTCACGAGGAGAATTAAACATAGTACTTGCTTCAACTGGAACAGAGTATAAATTATTATCTTTTTTAAAAGTTGTTTCTATCCATGTTGAGTATTTTTGTAATATCGGCATAACTTCTTTTATGCGCTTTTTGTTTGCCGTTTTATGGTATAGATTAAATTCAGCCCAAGCAAAAAGCGGAAGCCCTATTCCCTCTGGGTTTGTGCTGTCCATAACAGGGGCTTTTTTTGATAGCTCATATTTCCAGCGAATAGCACCATTTTTTTCTTGCCGAGCGTATAAGAAGTCTAGGTTCTGATGAGCGGGAAAATTTCTGTTCGAATACACAAGAAAAAAAGAAGAAAAAATAGTTTCAAGCTGGTCCACAATATAATTAGATTCATATGGGTATACAAAACAACCCTCTAAGGAGGTTTCTTCTTTTTTTCCATCCTTCCAAAAATCTTGAACCCAAGCCCATGTTTTATCGTATATATCTACAAAGTCTTGATCATAAAAATGTATTTTCGGGAAATCGCGCTTACTCACCGGTACTCCTTCTTTTTGTAACGCACATGCCTTGTTTTCAGAGTATATTATTTTTCAAAAATACTTCATTTACAGTATATCATGCTTTTTTAAAAAATGGAATAATTTTTTAAAAATATTTTCATTTTTTTGCAATAAAAGGAAATATTTTATCGGTTTGGGCAAGAATATCTTCAATTTATTAAGCAAACGCTTGTTAATATGGAAAAAAAGGGGTATAATTATATTGTGGCAGAGTTATATGTAGTTGCAACACCAATAGGAAATTTAAAAGATATTACGTATCGGGCAATTGAGATTTTTGAATCTGTTGACTGTATTGCAGCAGAAGATACTCGGCGAACGTTACAGCTTTTAACGCACTTTAACATTCGAAAGCCCTTGATTTCGTGCCGAGCACAGAATGAAGAGAAGGTTTCAGAAAAAATAATTGCAGCCCTTGATGAGGGTAAAAATATTGCTTTTGCGAGTGATGCAGGAACTCCAGGAATAAGCGATCCTGGTGCGATTTTAGTTAGCCGAGTGAGAGCAGCTGGCCACACTGTTGTGCCAATTCCAGGAGCGTGTGCCTTTGCGGCTCTTGTAAGTATTGCGGGAGAAGGTGGAAAAACAATCGTATTTGAAGGCTTTTTACCTGTGAAGCCTGGAAAAAGAAGGAGCCGGGTTGAGGATCTTTTAGAAACAGGAAACGCGATTGTTTTTTATGAATCTCCCTTCAGAATAGTTAAACTTTTGGCAGAAATTGCCGATATTGATAGTGACAGACGTGTTTTAGTTGGTCGAGAACTTACTAAAATGCACGAAGAAGTTGTAGAGGGGACGGCTGCAGAAGTTTATAATGAGTTTGCAAACAGAACAAAAATTCTTGGGGAATTTGCAGTTTTTGTTGCAGGCGTAAAAAAACTCAAACTTAGAAATGAAATGCCAAAGAAAGAGAGGCGAAGAAAAGTATGATTATTGACAAGTTGGGGAGATTGGATCCTCTAAAAGACGTACAAAAAACTCAAAGAAATGCGGTAAACGAGAGACTACCTGCAGGCCATGATAGTATAGAAATTTCTAGTGAAGCACGAGCTATGGCAGAAGACATGTATTTGTCTGAAATCGCAGCAGGAACACCTGATGTACGAATGGATCGTGTTGCTCAAGTAAAAGAAAAAATACAAGATCCTGCATATTTGAATGCTGATGTAATTTCTTCCGCTGCAGATAAGGTAATGGAAAGCTTCGGCTTATAGAGAAAAACTATGTCAGATTTTGTTTTTAAACTGTCTCCAAACATTGTTTTAGGCTCATATGCTTCCAGTAGATTGGGGCAGTTTGCAAAAGAGTGGGGCACACGATTTATGCTATTAATCGACCCTGTTCTTACAGAGTTTGGAATTACAGAAAAAATTACCTCTGCTTTACAAGAACGAAGCATAGATTTTTTTGTTTATGACGAAATCCCGCCAGCCCCAGATGCGAATGTAGTACAACAAGTGTTTACACTTGGTAGAGAAGCCCATGTGCATGGGATTATTGCAGTAGGGGGAACAAAAATAAGTAATGTAGCTAGAAGCGCTGCTGCACTTTTTCATGAATTGCACGATATATATGATTTTATTGAAGGAATGGCTCCTACCTCAGGAGCTCTACCTGTAATATGTGTTCCAACGACATTATGCGATCCTTTTATTTTCGCAGATAAAACACCTATTATTGACGGTCGAAGCCGGCAGGTAAAAATGCTAAAAATGCAAGCAGGCCTATGTCGACTTGCTGTTTTTGACCCAACTCTGACCGTTTCATTTACAGAAAGTCAGCGAATGTCGATGATTTTACACTCTTTGTGTATTGCAATTGAAGCTTACACATCACAAAGAGCAAATTTTTTCTCAGATAGTTTAATAGAAAAAGCTCTCGATTTATTAGGGTCTGTATTAAATGAAAACCAAAACGAAGCATCTATGTCCTCTCGCGAAGTTTTAGCATTACAAGCTTCCAGTATGATTTCCCTTGCAGCTGCTTCAAGCTCTATTGGAGTGGGTTCGGGAATAAGTCTCACCATTAATGCACGCCAAAAAATTTCGCGCTCATTAACATCTGCTATTTTGCTCCCTCATATAGTTGAAGAGGTTTCAAAATATAAAACAGATAAAGTTGCCAAAATCGCACGCCTATTAAATAGCATGAGCCCTGAAGTTTCAGATGAGGAAGCTATTGCTAGTTTGTCTGAAGCAATCAGAAATAAGATTGCAGTAACCAATTTGCCTGCTAGGCTGAAAGATCTTTCTATTTCAATGGAGCAATTAGCACTTGTTGCAGAAAACACAGAACAATTATCTGGTATGTATTCTTTTTCTCGCTCTATGTGTGCGGATGATGTTTTTGAAATAATAAAAAATGCATTCTAGTAAACATGATTGATCCTGAAAAACTTTTCCAATTAAAACCTGGCCTTAAACGGCGAAAAATTGCACTTTGTTTTGGTGCGCTTGAGCGTGACTTAGCAGGAATAGATTGTGATTATAACAATATTGGTGCAAATTCATTAAAAAAGTTTGCTTCAATGTCGCGCGAAGAATACACAAAAAAGCTTGCCTATCTTGTTCTTGAAGATCCCAAACTGCCCGGAGATGCAAAAAAAGAATTACAAGCACTTTTAAATGAAAGACCTTTTAATGAAAGGCGAACATGCAATTATGCAAAAAATCGCCTGTTAGACATAATAGGAATTTTTCCTGCAGAGTGGGATTTGGTTGTTGCTCCTCATTCAAGCCCATCAGAGGTACGGTCTTTTTTTCCAAACACATTTGTTTATGCTGAAGACATTCGCTCTCCATTTAATTTGGGATCTGTATATAGAAGTGCAGAGGCTTTTGGGTTAGAAGGCGTTCTGTTGTCGCCTTTTTGTACGGATGAAAATCATCAAAGGGCTCAGCGCTCTGCGATGGGATGCTCCAAGTATATTGAAACTAAGCGCTTGTCTTTGGACGAGCTTCCTAAAGATATTCCTATTTTTGCACTCGAGACGGGAGGATGTCCAATAAATGAGTTTGAATTTCCACAGACGGGAATTGTTATTATTGGCTCTGAAGAACTTGGAATAAGTCCCGATGCATTAAAAAAAGCCGAATATGGATGTGTTTCTATTCCCCTTTCAGGTATAAAGGCTTCTCTAAATGTTGGAGTTGCCTTTGGCATCCTTATACAAGCATGGACGCACCATCTCCTTGCTCATCCTCAAAAGCAGCTTTAAGCTTTTCTGATAGTTGTACTAATTGCTCTTCACTTGTAATTTTAAATAATTCCAAAATATCTGTTTCAAATTGATAGTACTCAATATCTCCATGTTGATAGTTTTCAAGCATGTTTGCAAAATAAACAACAGCTGAAAGAGGTTTCGCAATGTCAGGGTCATGATGGAAACGAAGTGTCTCTATAATTACAGGTGGAAAATTCCATTTTTCAGCAATTAACGCGCCTATTTCAGCATGGTTTTGCCCAGAAAGTAGCTTTTCAAACATATGAGGTTCAATAGTTTTTTCTTCGCTGAGATTTTTTAGCTTCGTCATGAAGTGAGGTTGTGCCGAATAGAAAACACCTTTCCCCATATCATGCAATAGACCACAAACATATGAATCTTCAATTACATCCCTTTGTTTTGAAAAAAAGTTTCGGCTTAAATTATATGAATAAAAAGCAACCCTATGACTATGTTGCCATAATTTCTTTTGTTCAGCCGTTACCGTTCCCACAGATTTCATTGACCCAACAGAGTAAAGCAAATTTTTAATTCCCCGTGTTCCTACCAATTTGACAGCATCAGGGATGTTTCTACATGGAGAAGATAATGAAAACGCTGCAGAGTTTACAAGTTTCAAAAGGTCCGCAGTAAGAGAAACATCGCTACTTATGCTTCTTGCTATATCTGATAGTTTAAAATCAGGGTCATTGAGCATGCTATTTATATGAAGAATATTTTCTGGAAACTGAGGTAATTTGTCAATCATTTGTACCAAATCAGATGAAAGCAAAGAAATTTTCTCTTGTGCATCTCCCATGAGAGGAAGTATTATTCGAGAGACTGTTTCATTGTTCTCTGAAAAAACCTGAAAGCTATCACCTGTTAGGCCAAGTTTTTTTAACATAAGAATCATGATAATAATTCCAAGGCCTGCACCCTCAGAGTCGTCCAAAATTTGTGAAAACGCGTCATCAACAGAAGAGTACCGTTGTGCACGCGCAATTTTATCATGTACACGTTTGTATTCAAATATTGTTAAAGGTGTGTTATTTCGAATTTCTATTTTTATTTTTCCTGCTTTATGTTGGAAAATGAGCTTAATGTAGTATCCTTGCTCTTGTTGCATTTTTAAATAATGTTTAATATTATCAAGGGTATCTGTCTTAAAATTCTTCATTCCTGCATCATAATCGGCAAGATTGTTTATATCTAACCCCTTTTCTTTAAAGTAAACACGCTTTGTGTTTGCTTTTTTTGCATTCGTTGTAAGCTCATTTAAACAGTAAATCAAATATTCTGACATTGCCTCTTGGTTAAGCTCTTTTAAAAAAGCAACAAGAACCTCTGCCATGTACAGTTCCATTTCATGAGGAAGTGTATGAGTCATAATAGAAAGCGGAATCCCAGCTTGTACCGCTTTTTGAATTTTCGATGTGTCTAGTCTTGAGTCTGCCATATCTAATATTATAGCACAAATAAGAAAAAAGTAAAGGTGTAAAAAGAAAAAACCCTAATATTAATTTTTGGTACTATTTAGAAATAAACATAAAAAGGCTGTTGTTTTATTTGTGTATTTTTATTATTATATACTATGCTTTTTTTTAGTAACCCCCTTGTTGGTCAACTTGTTGTATTGGCGCTCGTATTATGTGTAACGTTACGACCTTTATTGAAAAAGTCTCGAAACTTAGAAACGGTGTCCATTCTTGCAATAATTTCATTTTGTTTAAACATACTCCTTATTCTCATTTTTGGGCTAAGTGTTTTTTTATTGATAAGTCAGGCTATTACACTTTTTGTTTTAATTACTAATATAGCATCAATTTATCGGCTTTCTCAAGGTTTATATTCTGACAGGCATAATACACTTTTTTGTGTTGTATCATATATAGAGGCCTCTTGTGTCTTAATCTGTATTGTCTTTTTTTTGATTTTTAAGCCTGTTTCATATAATACAGATATCCAAAAAAGAGATTTATACACAGGTTCTTTTAGCAGGGGCTTTGTGGAAAAAGATAGTATCATTGATAAAACCAATATTATAATAACAGAATATTCTCTTTCAAATAGCGAAAGTCCAGAAGCAATAAACATAAACGAAAGTGATATAGTTGTAGTATATTTAAGCCCAATAGGGGTTACTTCTTCTGACTCTGCACTACGCCTAAGTACTATTGCAGAATTGGGTGTACCCGTTTTGGCGGGTGATTTTTATGCTCCAGATGCACCTAAAACAGGGACTTCATTAGACTCAAAGGTTAGAGTTAACCCAGTAATCACTCCATATGTTTTGCATTTTCTACCAACATTGCAAGAAAAACAAAAAGAAGCCTTTTTAAGCAATAAAGACCTTGAGCTTGAAACGCTTCTTAGTATTGCCGGGCAAAAATACACCTCTGTACTTATAATTGCAGAAGGAGAAAATAGGAGAATTGCCTTAAGCGCTCAACAAAAATATCCAGGCTTTGTTCGAGATGTTTTTTCTTCGACTGATGACCCAAAACTTAACGACTATTATGGTGAAAATATTGCAGATCTTGCCCTGTTAAATCCTTTTGATGCTTACCTTGGTAAATTTGATAGTGCAGAAGAATATAGAGAGCATCGATTATATGCAAACACTGAAAAGCCTCACCTGCGCTTTGCAAGACAGGTTGTATCACGGATAGAGGAAATAACACAGGAGTAAGTACATGACTTTGATTGATTTAGATTTGTATTTTAAAGATCTTTTAAGCATAGAAAGTTTTAACAAAGACCCATCAAAAAATGGCATACAAGTGCAAAATCAAAAACCAGAAACAAAAGAGATAAAAAAGGTTGCCTTTGCTGTTGATGCATGCCTTGAAACAATCGATGAGGCCATCAGCTCCAATGCTCAAGTTCTTGTTGTACATCACGGTATTTTTTGGGGGCATGAGAAAACTATTACAGGTAATTACTATACAAGAGTTCGGCGACTATTGGAGAATGACATAGCCCTCTATGCATGCCACATTCCTCTAGATGCAAATGAAGAAATTGGAAACAACTATGGCTTGGCAAGAAAACTTGGATTACAGAATTTGCAGCCTTTTGGCACATGGAATGGAATGCCAATTGGTGTACAAGGGAGTTTTGAGAACGAGCTAAGCCTAGGAGAAGTGGAAAATTTACTACTTGAACCAGCTCAAAATATTTCTACAGTTTTCCCCTTTGGGAAAAAAACTATACAAAAGGTAGCCATTGTTTCAGGCGGAGCAGATGATTTTATTTGTGAAGCAAGCGATAAAGGACTTGATTTGTTTATTACAGGAGAAGTAACGCATGAGTCATATCATGTGGCTAAGGAAAGCTATATAAATGTAATAGCAGGAGGGCATTATAACACAGAAACAGTTGGTGTTAACCTTCTTTCTCAAAAACTAAACAATGAAAAGAATATAGAAACCGTCTTTATTGATGTACCCACAGGGTTATAGTCATTATTAAACAAAAGGTATATAATAAAAAAAGTAGGAGCGTTTGTGAATAATTTAGATATGCATGAAAAGAAAGAAAAAAAGAGTAACGTAAAAAAACTATTACCTGTTTTTTTAGCTGTAGGGATTATTCTTGTAGATCAAATAACTAAGATTCTTGTTTTTAATAACGTTGAGTTTGGCACAATATATGCAAGTTTTTTTGATGGGTTTTTAAGAATTACTCATGTTTGGAACACTGGAGCTGCCTTTAGTTTTGGGTACGATTTTGCTCCTTTTATAAGAGCTGTTCTTTTGCGATGGTTTCCTCTTGTTGTTTTAATTGGCGTTATTGTATATTATTTTAAAACAGATGAAATTAGTCGGTTTCAACAGTGGTGTCTGTGGGGTATTGTTGGCGGAGGGCTAGGAAACCTTATAGACCGTTTTTTTCGGCCAGGAGGCGTTGTTGATTTTATTGATGTTGACTTTTTCGATATTAATTTTTTAGGTATGTACTTAACAAGGTGGCCTGTTTTTAATGTCGCAGATATGTCTGTTGTTATTTCTGGTGCCTTGCTTTTAGTGTCTTTCATTAAGGAAGCTATTATCGAATTTAAAAAGGGAAAAAATGATAAAGAGGAAGCATTATGACAAAAATGCAAAACACAATTCTTTTTTTATTGCTTGGGACGCTAGCTAATATTCTTCTTACCATTGTGATTATCGTATTACTAACAATTGTTGGGGGGCTATTTTTGGAAGAAAGACTTGGAACCATCCTACCGTTTATCTTTATCATAGCTGTAGTTGCAAGTACATTGATTTACCAAAAAGTAGTAAAAATAATCATAAAAAAATATAAGCTAGAGGATAAAATGGTTCCTCTTATTAAATCAAAAAAGAGATAACCTATTTCCCCACACAGAAGCGAGAAAAGATGCTTTGTAAAATGTCATCTGGACTTACCTCTCCAGTAACTTCGCCAAGATGAAAAAGAGCTTCTTCTAAGTCTTGTGATACTGCATCAAGGGGGAGGTTTTGCTTTGTTGCACTTATTGTTGAGTTTAGGGCTTCTAGGGCATCATCAACAGCTTTCTTTTGGCGCTGAGAACCAAGCCCCGCCTGAGTTCTATCAACTTTTTCTTTTCCTAGCACTACTTCCTTTATTGCAGTAATCAAGGGAGCAAGTCCTAGGCCGGTTTTTGAGCTTGTACAAACTTGTAAAAAAGAAAATTTTTCCATTTCTCTATCTAGTAGCTCTTTTTCTATTTTGTCGGCTTTGTTCCAAACAACTACTATGGGAGCTGAAAAAGATGAGATGGTGGCAAGCTCTTCTTTTTCTAGCCCTTTCGTACTGTCAACAAGGTATAAGACAAGGTCAGCCTCTTGGGCAAGCTCGTGAGAGCGTTCTACGCCAGCTTGCTCAATTATGTCTTCAGTTTTTCGAAGGCCAGCAGTGTCAAAAAGACGAGCAGGTATTCCTCCAAGAGAAACCCAACTTTCTATCCAATCACGAGTTGTGCCATGTATATCGGAAACTATTGCTCTTTCCTCTTTTAATATCATATTAAAAAGGCTTGACTTTCCTGCATTTGTTTTGCCAGATAATACTATGCGCACACCATCTTGGTACATTTTTTCACTTTTCCAAGTTTGTGCTATCTGTGTTAGCTGGTCAAAGGCTTTAAAAAGCTTTTCAGGGTTATATGCATTTGCAACAGCATTTTCATCTTCGGGATACTCGACTTCGGCCTCAATATCAGCGAGTGTTTCTATCAGTAGCTTTTTTATGTCGTCTATTTCTGTATACAGATTGCCAGAAAGCCTGCCAGCAGCACGGCTCCTGCTCTCATCGGTCTTCGATTCAATAATTTCATGTATTGCTTCTGCTCGAGTAAGATCTATTTTTCTGTTTATGTAAGACCTGAACGTGTATTCTCCATTTTCAGCAATACGAAAGCCTTTTGTTTGTAAGAGGTTATAAATTGCCATTACTGTAATAGGGCCGCCATGACAAAAAATTTCTGCCATTTCTTCACCTGTAAAACTCTTCGGAGCTCGGTAGATGCCAACCATTACTTCATCAATTTTTTTTCCGTCATCTTGAATCCACCCATACACTAGCGTATTGCCTGCAGCTTCTTTGAGAGCTTTTGGACGTGAAAAAACCTGAGACAAGAGGGAAAGAGTATTCTGCCCAGATAATCGTATTATTGCAAGTGCTGAAGGTGCAAGAGCGGTGGCTATGGCGACAATAGGTTCTTCTGGGGTGTATTTACCCATTGCTGCTCCTTGAAAACCCAATTTTTAGAGCGATAAACAATTTTGGTAAAATAAAGCTTGCTGTAAATCCAACTAACATATAGCGAATAAAGCGGAATAAATTATAATTTGCTTCACCTTCTGCGGGAAAAATAAAACTTAGGCCTATATAAATAAACGCAACGATAGTAAGCCCCAAAACTATCCTAAAAAGTTTTTGAGTGCGGGAGCCTGCTTTGGCATCATATCCGCCTGTGTCGCAAATGTATATGTATCCAATACCAAGTCCAAAAAAAGCTGCAGCCATTGATGTGTCGTGTGGACCGATCCAGTTTAATATAAATGCAGTAACGCCAATAGTAAGTATTTTAAGAGCTCTCGGGAGTTTGATTATACAGGACTCAAGGAATGGTGCAAAGAGTATTGCCCCTATTGAAATTAAAAAACCGAGCATCCAGCCTAAAAGAACATCAGAAGGGTAAAGAACACCTAAGTAAATTCTAGAAAAGCCAATAAGAAGAGGGAGGGCTACAGATAAAAATATTTTTGCTGCAAAGTGTGAGCGACCGTTTTCTTTTTTAGAAAATAAAAACACCGCATATGGCCAAAAAGCTGCAGAGTTTTGAGAATGGCCAGAGGGGGTTGAAAAGCCTGTTTCAGGAATGAGGCCAACTGCTGGATCTTGAATAAACGGACGCGGTACACATAAAAAATCTTTGATGCTTGTATTTATAGAAGCTGAAAATAATACAAGCAAAGATACTTTTGCGGTTTTCTTTTCATCTACGCACCAAAAAAAAATTGGCAGCAAACTAAGGTATGCAAGGGGATCAGATAAAAAACTGATGCATATCATAAAATATGTAAAAAAATCATTCTTTGTGTTTTGAACGCTGTGGATTACATGCATCCCCCACTCATATACCGAACTATCAAATAATGGAATCATAGTTGACCCTCCTTAAAATTTAGTTTCCGGAAAAAATTGGTATTGTGTTGGCTATATCTCTTTCCGCCTTTGTCCACGGGTAAGGAGTGTTTTCTTCTGCACTGCCAATATGTGGACGCACCTCATCGTAGCGACCAACATTGTTCCAATACATGTAGCCTGTGTCGGTTGCATCACGCACGCCAAAAACTTGCCTTTGGACATAATTACTGCTATAGTACTCTTCATCAAAAGAATTGTGACTTAGAAAAAAAGACTGAAGCCAAGGCCGCACAATAACTTGGTTTCTGGCAATAACAGCATTTCTATACGTTCCGTAAAAGTATATTCTGTATGGGCGCTCAATTATTGGTGTGTAAGCTAAAAAAATAGACTCAAAGTGGCTAGGGTATGACATTGGACTAATAACATCCACATAAGGGGCTATAAGCTCGACATCTTGGCCTGTCCTTGATCCACTGCGATACCAACCATTTACACCATAAATATCAATACCAATAGGTGCATCAATGTTTTTTCTCGCATAAGATAGAAACGAGAGCAGGGCACTTTCTTTATCCATCCCCTCATCTTGCCAACGAAAAAGAGTATTAGACAAGTTGCGGCCATCTGTTGGAAAGCGAATATAGTCGAATTGAATTTCATCAAACCCTAGGGTTATGAGTTCTTTTGCGATAGCTATATTGTATTCCCATACTTCATGTGAATATGGGTCAACCCAGTGTTCATCATAGTATGTAGGATTGTCCTCTTCGTCATAATCACGGATACCAAGCCATGAATAGTTTGTTTTATTATCCCACACGGCATATTCTCTTTGATTATATTTATACAAGTTCGCATCTTTGAATACAACGAGACGAGCGATTAAATAAATATCTTTTTCCTTAAAAGTTTTGATAAAGGTATTAACATCAAGGGCATAGCTGCTGACATGTGCCTTTTCTGCAACTAAAGGGTCTTTTGTATGATATCGCAACAAGCCCTTATCATCTTTCATATCTATAACTATGCTATTAAGGTCGTTGTTTTCTACAATTGACACAAATTTTTCAATACCAGAAGGGCTTGTAACTTGTCCAGAGGGAACATAAATGCTTCTTTTTTCGGAAGCAGCCGCAATGTATTCGCCTGAAATAGTGTTGTTGCGAGTCATCCAAAGCTCACTCAAGCCAAAGGCTGTGTTTAGCCCTGATGTAGATGGAGAAAGCCACACACATCGAGGGGGTTCTCTTTGGGTATTTAAAAACTGAGTAATAGAGTTAACCGTACTTGATTTGTTAACAAAAGTGTTTGTAATAGGAGAAAAGAATTGGATTCCATCCATGCTTACAAACGATAACTCAGAACCTACAGCTACAAGGCTATCCCACGTGTTTGTAGGGGTGTTTTGGGATGCAATAAGAGAAACTTTTTTTTCTTCCCATTGAAGCTTGTATAATCGAGGTAAAAAGCTTTGTGAGAAATACACCCCCGTTTTGCTTGTTCCATCAGTAGATTTTTCTTGAACTGTCAAAATATCTGCTACCTCATCAGGGTTATCAAGTGTTGGCATAGACTCAAATCCAGCTGGAATATCTATCCAAGTAGGGTTCGAGCTATCTGGATGTATATATGCTACTCCATAAATTGCATGTGATAGAAAAACGGTTAAAACTTCTGCTCCGCTTTGTGTGGGAAGCATTGCTACAGCAACAGCTTTTGCGCCTGGGGTTCGGGCACTAAAACCGAGGGATTGCCAACTTAAGCCAGCATTTCGGCTAATGAAAACTTCTTCTTTTGTTGTCGTTACAAGAGTTCTTGGGTCTCCAGGAAGGAATTCTAGGTCTTTCAATGGGTGAACTTGCTGAATAAAACTTGTGGTTGTCCCATCATATTCTTTTATTGTACTAAAAGGAAGGCCTTTGTTTCTGGGTTCAAAGAGTTTTAAATCTTTGCTAAAAATAACTCCCTTTGAGGTTAGTAGATACCAGCCATCTTTGTACATTATTTTTTCTACAGACCCTTCATTCCAAAGGGGAGTTGAATTTGGAGATGTTGTTTGGAAAAGGCCCTTTTTATTACCAATTAGGGTTTGAGTATATGGGGTAGCTTGGGTGCTTTGAGTTGAAACCCGCTGTGAAAAGGCAGGAAAAAGAAATGTAGATAACACAAAGAGGAGTAACAAAAAAGCAAAATTAAAATGTTTCATAATCAAAACATAATACCATAAAAATGCCTTGCGTGGAAAGAGGGAAAGTGCTATACTTTAAAAATATTAAGTAGAGGTTCGCAATGAAAAAAACAGCAGTAAAAAAATTTGGTATTTTAACCGCTGGCGGGGATGCTCCTGGTCTAAATGCAGCTATCAGGGGTGTTGCACGTACTGCGATAGATGAATATGGAATGCGTGTTATTGGTATAGAAGACGGTTACCGAGGTCTTATCGAAGGAAAATACCGAGAGTTGCGCACAAGGGAGTTTTCTGGCGTTTTGACCCTTGGAGGTACCATTTTGGGAACCTCTCGCGAAAAGCCTTTTAAGAACCCCAGTAAAAATTCTGTAACAGGATTAACTCCCGTTGAAAGCATAATTAAAAACTATCAAGAAATGGAATTAGATGCACTTGTTGTACTTGGGGGAAACGGTACAAATACAACGGGAAAACTTTTGCAAGAAGAAGGGCTGAATATCATAGGGCTACCAAAAACAATTGATAATGATCTTGTAGAAACAGATGTTACGTTTGGTTTTCATACAGCAGTAGATATTGCAACACAGGCAATTGATAGGTTGCACTCAACCGCACATAGCCACAATAGAATAATGATAATTGAAGTAATGGGGCATAAAGCTGGATGGCTCGGCCTTTACGCAGGGGTTGCCGGGGGCGGGGATGTTATTCTTATTCCTGAAATTCCTTACAACATAGACTCAATTGCAAAACATATAAAAAAACGTAAAGAGCAAGGGAAAAATTTTTCTATTGTAGTTGTTGCAGAGGGAGCTTTAAGTGAAAAGGAAGCCCTTTTAGAAAAAAAGCAATTAAAAAAAGCACGAAAAGAGATGAGCCAATCAATTGGATATAGGGTTGCAAAGGAGTTAGAAGAAGCAACAAAGCTCGAATCACGGGTAACTGTATTAGGGTATGTACAGAGAGGTGGAATTCCAACCCCGTATGACAGAGTTCTTGCTACACAGTTTGGAGTTGAGGCGGCACATATGCTTGCAAGAGGAGATTTCGGGCGAATGGTTGTAATGAAAAATGGTGTTATGGATAGTGTCGATTTAACTAGCGTTGCAGGAAAAACTAAAAAAGTACCCTTAACGGATGGGGTTCTTTTAGCAGGACGAGCGGTAGGAACCTGCTTTGGCGAGTAGTTTCGCTGTAAAGCAAAGTGAATTTGTACCCGATAATCATAATATGAGTATACATAGTTCAAAGTGCCATTTTTGTGATAACTGTGATGGACATGGTTGTTTAGGTGAGCTCCCTGGGATGGGGGGCTTTGATAAAAATATAAATTTTATTTTAAACTGTTCTGCATGGAAAAGCGCGCCGGTTCCAGAAAACTGTTATGAAAAATATCCGCTTGCAAATATTCGCCTTGGTCCGATGACTGGTGCTGTTGAAAACATAGGCTATGAAACAGAAGAAGACTTTTATTTTGATATTATAGAGGCAGTAGGCGATTCGGGGGCGCTTTTGAGTATTGGTGATGGATGCCCTGATATAAAGCTCCAAACTGGCATAGCCGCTGTGAAGGCAAGGCAACAAAAGCATCCTAGCACAAAAGCCGCCGTTTTTATAAAGCCGTACCCTAACAATCGCATTTTTGAAAGGATAGAATGGGCTGAAAGTATTTCAGAAAGTGTTGGTATAGATATAGATTCTTACAATATTGCCACAATGCGCAACTTAGTAAATCTTGAAAAAAAAACAGCACAACAACTATTAGAAATTAAAAAAAGCTTAAAGGTTCCCTTTTCTATCAAGGGTATTTTCAACCCAGAAGAAATAGAACTTCTTTCAGAAGTAAAGCCTGATATAGTCATTATTTCAAACCATGGGGGAAGGGTTGAAAACAGAGTTGGAAGCACAGCAGAGTTTTTAATATCATACGGAAAAGAAATAAAAAAATACTGCGATCAACTGTGGGTTGATGGGGGCATTCGTGATTTCCATGATATTAAACTTGCAAGTGCATATGGTGCACACGAAGTGATGCTTGGCCGACCCTTTGCAACTGCTCTGTGTCAAAATGGCAAGCAGGGAGTGATAGATATGGTTAAGAGTCTTTCAAACTAACACCTTGCAGCAAAAAAGCAAAAGCCCGTTTTTAAAACGGGCTTTTTTTAATTTATTTCTCTAGTTTTTTATACATCAATGTTTTCAAGAGCTTGGTTAACAGAACTTGAAACTTGAACGTTTTGGTCTGAGGTTGTTTTGATAGTTGCCAAGGAACCTTGTACATTAGTTATTTGTGTGTTTGCAGAAGAAACCTCTTCCTGTAAAGTTTTTGCAAAAACAGAAATGTTATCCATAATTTCGCGTTGTTGAACAATTTTTCCAGAAACATCATCAACTATTTCACCATTTGTTCTTGAAGCTTCTACAATTGATTGCATAGAGTTCATAACACCTCTTGTTCCAATGTCCATTTCTGCAATTCCCATAAGAATTCCATCTAAAGCTGCAATGGTGCCCTGTAGCTCTTCGGTGCTTTTTTCAGCTTGAGAGGCAAAAGAAATAACGGCATTTGCCGCAGATTCAACCGTTTGCTCATTCCCCTTTAGAACATCTCCAATATAGGCGGCATTTTTTGAAGTTTCTTCAGAGAGTTTTCTAATTTCTTGTGCAATAACCGCAAACCCTTTACCCGCTGCTCCTGCGTGAGCGGCTTCAATTGAAGCGTTCATAGCCAAAAGGCCTGTTTGGTTTGCAATATCTTCTACTGTGTGAATAAAATCGCCAATACTTGTTGAGGACTCTTTTACTTTTTGAACTTCTTGTAGCGCTTCTTGAACAAGTGTTTTTTGATTTTGCAATGATTCTAAAAGAGAATTCATGTTTTGACTTCTTTGGGAAGCTATTTCATTTACACTTGAAAGGTTTGTTGATATCTCTGTAAGAGCAACAGAGCTTTCGGTAATTGAGGAGTTTTGAGATTTTGTTCCCTCTTGCATAACTGCTGAATTTTTTTCGATTGTAGTGAAAAGATCTAATACGGCAAGGATATTTTGGCTTAAATCATTAGCGGAGGTTTGTAGTGTTGAAAAAACGTGAGCCATTTTTTGCAAATCTATTGTTGCATTCTCTGTTTCCTGTGAGAGAACATGCCCAACTTCCAGTCCTTGCTTGCTTTCTGTTAATACACCGGTAATTTGTTGAAGTGCATTTTTCACGTTGTTTTTTTCTTTGTCTGCATATGCATTAAGAGCAGAAAACATCTTAAAAAGTGCAACAAATAGTATTGTTGAAGAAACTAAACAAACAAGTGAAATGGCAATACACGCAACATAGGTGGTTATATCTTCTTCACTCATAAACTTGTATGACATTATAGATTTGCTTACAAACATAGTAGTAGCAACAAAAGCATAGGCAACGATTTCTCTTATTGAAGAAGATAAAAGATATTTTGCAAGAAACAAAAACAAAGCAAGAGCAAGGATTCTGTATAGCCCGTAGGGGTTTGTGCCAAAATCTAGAAAAAATGTAACAATGCTTTGCGCTACTAAAAAACCTATAGTGGCCATCGAGGAGCCTTTTTTGATTTCGCCTTTTCTAAAAAATAAAAAGGCAAGGAGCATAAAGAACATTCCAAAAACCATAAATAAGGCACTTTCCACTACTCCAACTGAAAACAATGCAAGCATTATAAAAACAAAAATACCTAAAACAGCTAACGCCGCTGTGGTAAAGAACGGGAGTTGTATTTTTTCTTGCTCTGAAAGGTCTTGCCTTATTGTTTTTGAATGCATAAATCTTTTTTGTGGCATTTTTTTTCTCCTACATTGCGCTTAAGGCGCATATTTTATTATACTTCAATTTTATTTAATTTCCAAATATCTGTTACGTAATCTTCAATGGTTCTGTCTGATGAAAACTTGCCTGAGCGGGCTATGTTTAATAATACTTTCTTTGCCCAGCCTAGCCTATCAATATATGCTTCTGAAACTTTCTCTTGTGCATTACAATATTCATCAAAGTCAGCTAACACATAGTAAACATCAGGGCGTTGGCCCTCAACACCATATACCAACGAATCATATAATTCTCTAAACAACCCTTCAGACGAATCAAATGTCCCATCAATAAGCTGATTCAAAACCTTTGCTAGTTCTGGGCTTCTTTGAATGTATTGTTGAGGGTTATAACTATGTTCCTTTTCGATAGTTGCAATTTCGTGAGCAGTTAAACCAAATATAAAGGCATTCTCTTCACCTGCCTCTTCAACAATTTCAATATTTGCTCCATCTAGTGTTCCAAGTGTTAGAGCTCCATTTATCATAAACTTCATATTCCCTGTTCCAGAAGCTTCTTTTCCTGCAGTTGAAATTTGCTCTGATACATCTGAGGCGGGGAATATTTTTTCAGCTGCAGTTACTCTATAATTTGGAATAAAGACAACTCGAAGCTTTCCCCTAACAAGAGGGTCTTTGTTTATTTTATCGGCTATAGAAGTTATAAGCTTAATTATTGATTTAGCTCTGCGATACCCAGAGGCTGCCTTCGCACCAAAAAGGAAGGTGCGCGCAGGAGGGTTGTAGTCAGGGTTCTCTCTTATTTTATTATATAAATAGATAATGTGAAGTATATTTAAAAGTTGTCTTTTATATTCATGGAGACGCTTTATTTGGGTATCAAAAATTGAATCTGGGTCTACAAACTCATTTTGTGTTTCCATGAGCCATTTTGCAAAGGCTTTTTTGTTTGTTTTTTTGATATCCATTAATTCATTTAAAGATGCTTCATCTTCTGCATATTTTTCTAATCCTTTTAACAATGAAAAATCTTTTTGCCACCCATTGCCGATTCGCTTTGTTATAAAATCTGACAAAAGAGGGTTTGCGCTTAAAAGCCATCGTCTTTGCGTAACGCCATTTGTTTTATTGTTAAATTTATTCGGGTATAATTCAGCCCAGTCCTTGAGCTCGCTATCTATAAGGATTTGCGTATGCAAGGCGGCAACGCCATTTACACTAAAGCAGGTGTGTATTGCAAGCCATGCCATGTGAATCATTCCATTGGCAATAATGCTCATGCGGTTGTGGCATGCATAATTGTTTGGAAATTTTTCAACCAAGAGTAATGTAAAGCGCCTGTTTATCTCATCAATAATTTGATATATGCGCGGAAGAAGGGCTTGGAAAATATCTATAGGCCACTTTTCTAAGGCTTCTGCTAAGATAGTGTGATTTGTGTAGGCAAATGTTTCTGTAACAATTTTCCAAGACTCATCCCATCCTATAGAGTAATCATCCATTAATATTCTCATTAATTCAGGAATTGCAACAACTGGGTGAGTGTCATTTAGCTGAATCACATGATACTTTGAAAAGTGTGAAAAATCTGTACCATATGAGCAAGTATACTTTCGAACAAGGTCTTGTAAGCTTGCAGAACAGAAAAAATATTGTTGTTTTAAACGCAACGTTTTTCCAGATGAGCCAGAGTCATTTGGATAAAGCACTCTCGATATGTTTTCAGCTGCATTCTTTCTTTCAACCGCGCGATTATAGTGCATGTCATTAAAAAGTTGAAGATCAAAGCCATTTGGTGATGTTGCTCTCCATAGACGTAGTGTGTTTATGGTATTTGTGTCATACCCAACTATTGGTGTATCATATGGAACGGCTGTTATTATTTCTGCATCCTCTACTGAAAATTTGTTTTCACCAGCTGAGTCTTTTTGAACTTCAACACGGCCACCAAGTTTTACTTGAACAGACAAATCACTTCGCTTTATTTGCCAAGGATCTCTATGGCGAAGCCAGTTATCGGGGTATTCAACTTGAAACCCATTTTCAATGTGCTGCTCAAACATTCCATATTCATATCTAATTCCATAGCCATAAGCAGGATAGTTTAAAGTAGAAAGAGAATCTAAGAAACATGCAGCAAGCCGACCAAGCCCTCCATTTCCAAGAGCTGCATCTGGTTCGTGGTCTTCAATAATATTATAATCAATCCCAAGTTCTTGCAAAGCTGAAATTACATTGTCTTTTAATAATGTGTTGATGAGGTTATTTCCCAAAGCTCGACCCATTAAAAATTCTGCAGAAAAATAATAAACTGAGCGAACATCTTTTTTTTCATGTGCGCTTCGAGTTTTCATCCAGTTGTCCATTGTCATTTCTTGGATAGAAGCAGCGCTCGCATCATATATCTGCCTGATTGTTGCGGTATCAATTTCTTTGCCATATTGTCGCTTTAGGCGAGCTTTAATTCGTTCTTTAAACATATTAGAATCAAAAACCATAGTTACTCCTCATTCTATACTATACACCAAAATATATATAAAAACAAGCTTATTTACTCAATAAAACAACCATGCTATGGGATCGCAGCATGTAAGCTTCATTCGAATTTACAACATCTTCTTCGCCAGGGCTTAGAAAATCTTTTGGCGTAGGGAAAGAAGTGTCTATAGCCCTAAACCATTTTTTTTCAGATGTAGGCTGGCAAATTCTTACCGGGATATCCTCTTTTGAAGAATTTAACATAAGATAAAAGTCGTTGTCGTCTCGGTCGCTAAATATTTCTGCTCGGCTACCATCCATGCGGCAGGCAAGTATTCTGTTTTCCTTTGACCAGTCAATGATATCTCCATTTTCTCCAAACCAGGTTATATCAAGAAGGCTGTTATAAGAAAGGTCTTGGCCTACAAAAAACTCTGGTCGACAAAAAGCTGGATGATGCAAACGAAAGGCAATGGCTTTCCGTGCAAAAAGAAAAATCTCAGAGTAGCGATCCTTTTTTGTCCAATCAATCCAAGAAATTTCATTGTCTTGGCAGTAGGAGTTGTTGTTGCCGTTTTGAGTATTTCGAAATTCATCTCCAGCAAGGAGCATGGGGGTTCCTTGCGATAAAAAAAGAGTTAAGAGAAAGTTTTTTATTTGCTGCATGCGATGAGCTTCTATGTCTTTGTTTTCTGTGGGGCCTTCATACCCATAATTACTACTAATGTTGTGATCTGACCCATCTCTGTTCTCTTCACCATTTTCTTCGTTGTGCTTTGTGTTATAGCTGACTAAGTCGTTTAGAGTAAACCCGTCGTGACTTGTTAAAAAGTTAATTGAGTGAAAAGGTTTTCTGCCATCACGCAAGTATAAATCAGAGCTTCCAGAAAGTCTAGTCGCTGCACTGCTTGTGTAATTTGCATCCCCTCTCCAAAAAGATCGAATATCATCCCTGTAGCGGTCATTCCATTCTGCCCAGCGTCCTCCGGGGAACCAACCAACTTGATATGCTCCTCCCGCATCCCATGCTTCTGCAATAATTTTTGTGTTTCGTAAAACTGGCTCTTCAGCTATTCTTTCTAACATTGGAGGGTTTTCCATAAGGTTTCCATGTTGGTCCCGTCCTAAAATTGAACCTAAGTCAAAGCGGAATCCATCGACATGCATTTCACATACCCAGTATCGTAAACAGTCAATTATAAATGTTCTTACAACAGGGTGGTTGCAGTTTAGCGTGTTTCCACAGCCAGAATAATTTTTATAGTATTGCTTTTGGTTATCCTCAAGCATATAATATATGGAATTATCAAACCCTTTAAAATTAATGGTGGGGCCATTCTCATTCCCTTCTGCCGTATGGTTAAAAACAATATCAAGGATAACTTCAAGACCATTTTTGTGCATTTCTCTAACCATTTCCTTAAACTCATTAACGCACTGGCCTGGATTTTTATTAGAGGCATAAGACGCTTTTGGTGCAAAAAAGGACATGGTGCTGTATCCCCAGTAGTTTGTTAGAGCCTTTCCTGTTTTAGGATTTGAGTTTGAGTTTTCATGTTCATCAAATTCTTGGATGGGCAATAACTCTATGCTTGTTATACCAAGCTCTTTAAAATATGGAATTTTTTCTATAAGACCTTTATAGGTTCCCTTGTTTTTTACGCCAGACGAAGGGCTTTGGGTAAAGCCCTTTAAATGTGTTTCATAAAGAATACTTTTTCGAAGGGGGTAGTTGAGCGGTTTATCACCTTGCCAGTTAAATTCTGTGTCGTCAATAACAACTCCCTTCGGAAACGCTTCTTTTTCAGTAGCCTTTTTCAAAAGGCTTGCTTTCGCTGGCGAAACAGCTTCTTTGCTTTGGATATATTTAAATAGGGAAGAGCAGGTTATTGCCTTAGCATAAGGATCTAAAAGAAAGGAGTCTTTGTTAAACCGATGGCCTTTTTCAGGAGCAAAAGGCCCCTCGACAGAATATACATAAAGAGTGCCAGCTTTTGCCCCTTCAATATGGATGTGCCAAACATCACCAGTTCTATTTACTATAGGGTCAAGCGTATACGAAAAAAAGGGTACGGTATCTTCTTCTTTTTCAAATAGCAAAATTTTCACGGAAGTCCCGTTTCGAGAAAAAATACTAAAATTGACACCACCGTTCTTTATGCTTGAACCATAGGGCATAGGTGTTCCACAAGAAATTTTAAATGTAGCCATTACAATAGTATAACATAGAAAGATAAAAAAAGTTACACCTTTTATAGAGCTGTTTTATTTTTTCCACAAGTTTTCCACAGAGCGGGAGGAGGTGATTTGGAGGTACTGGAAGAATATTTATTTTTTTGCTATACTTATGTTTAGGTATTCCTTTTATAAAAAAAGAAAAATAAGCCTTTTTTCGAAATGCTGTTTTTTGAGTGTCCTTTTCTTTTTAAAAAAGGGGAAGGTTTTTTTTATTAATAACCTAAAAAACAAGCAAAAAAACCTTGGTTTTGTGCAAAATTAGACATTTCTGTTGGATTTTAGAAGGTTTGGTGCAAAAATCATAAAATTTTTTTAAAATGACTTAAAAAAAATTGATTTATTATACTATGATTGTATTTTAATTTATAGAAGAAAAAGAGATTTTTTTTCTATAAACAGGATGGAGAGATGAAATCATATTAAATATGCAAACGAGCAGCAAACCATTAAGATGTTTTACACAAGTTTTCCACAAGGAAAATATAAATTTTATTTTTTTAATTAAGGCTAGCAACTATGAAAAACAGAGAAACCATTACAATACAAGATAATACACCGATTGCAACAACAGAGGATCAGTTTAGCAGGACAGAAAAACTTCTAGGCATTACAAAAGTAAAAGAGTTGAGCTCAAAAAAGATTGCCGTCTTTGGACTAGGAGGAGTTGGCTCTTTTGTTGTAGAAGCTCTAGCTAGAGTGGGGGTTGGTGCTTTCGTTATAGTGGACAATGACACTATAGTCCCCAGTAACTTAAATCGGCAGCTTTTTGCATTACACTCGACAATTGGGATGTTTAAAACAGAGTGCGCAAAAAAAAGAATATTGGATATACAACCAAAAGTTAGCATAAAAGAATATCCTGTTTTTTATGATTTAAAAACAGCAGGACAATTAGATGAGGAAATTTCTACATGCGACTACATTGTAGATGCAATAGATACAGTAAGTGCAAAATTATTGCTAATTGAAAAAGCAAAGCATTTTGATGTGCCAATTATTAGCTCTATGGGAACGGGAAATAAGCTCAATCCTTCTCTTTTTGAAATAACCACAATAGAAAAGACAAGTGTTTGTCCTCTTGCGAGGGTTATGCGACGGGAGTTAAAGGCTCGCCACATAAAAAAAGTAAAGGTTTTATTTTCAAAGGAGGAGCCCATAAAATGTAATCCGCCAGCAAGCATCTCGTTTGTGCCGTCAGTTGCAGGCCTTCTAATAGCAGGAGAGGTTGTAAGAGATTTACTGGGCAAATAACTTGCTATTTTGTATCATCAATGAGTTGAACATCTCCTTCGATGTCATTCTCCTCTAAAAATTTCATTTGATTTAAAAATTGTTCTTCGTCATCATTGCTAAAAAGAGCCGAAGAAACAGAGGAGATATTGTGCTCTTCTCCCTCGTCAGCATAGGTAACAGCGCTCTCATCCTCTGCGTATAAAACTTCTTCTTCATCAACAGAGATAAGAAAAGCTTCTTTCATGTTTGATGCAATTGCTGCTTCGTGTAATTTTGAATAGTCTGTTTGATCGGGGTGTGTTGTTGCTAAAACTGTTTCAATAGTGTTTTGCAAGAAAAACCTAATATATGCTTGAATGGAGGCCTTCGCATTAAAGGGTAATCCTTTTGTAAATAAAAGTACAATAAACAGTTTGCCATTATTTATAAAAGATTTTAAAACAACGGTATTGCATCGTATTTTTTGAGAGCGTAAATTGAGTAAAAAGTCTTTTAATAACATGTTAGCAGTAACTGCGGGGGCAAGATTTGTAGGGGCGGTACAAAGAAGCCCTGCAGAACTAATGTTTTCAATGCGAAAGATATGCTGGCTGCCTGCGAGGATGCACTGTGCAGAAATAAGCTTGTCAGAGCCACAGTCTACCCTTACATACTTTCTAACGCCTTTTGCATTATTTATTCTCAAAATTCCTTCTATAGTGGAAATTAAATCATCTTTCTTCGCAACAAGAGAAATAAAGCCAGCAGGAATGGAGGCATTTAGTAAAAAGTGATTTTTATCGCTCGTTCTAGCATGAGCCGACATTACTCCTAGGAAGATTGTTGACAAGGTCTCATCATCGTTAAATGAAACAATAAAATTGTACCAATGGTCGATGGGCATTTCACCATCAATACAGACAAAGCATACAGAGTCTTTGTGGGCACGGAGAATTGCTTTTGCATGCTTATAAGAGTTTATAACGCATACTTCATATTCTTTATCAGATAACACAGGGACGATAATTTTCTTAAAATCAAAAGGGGGGTTGAGAAAAAAAACTTTTTTACCTAAATCTACACTTTCGTTTGATTCCATACCAACTCCAAGCTAAACGCTTATGAAAAAAGCTATCCTAATTAAAAGGATAACACGATATAGGCTTTTTGGCTACCTCAAAAAGCAAAAAAAACAAAAATAAGACATATGTTTGTTTTTTCACGGGATTTGACACTCAGACACTTGTGCTTAAAAAAAACTTCGGTACACTACAATTATGAAGAAGATATTATTCGTTGTTTTTTTTATTAGCGTAATTGGAGGGGCTTTTTCACAAAATGCACAAAGTATTTTTAAAGAAGTGAATGCCCAAGGGCGTGATTTTTCTACCATGACTTTTAAAGCTGAAATGGAAATACACTCTCGAGGACGAACACTAACAAAAGAGTTTTTCGGCTATTTACAAGATGAAAAAAATGCCTCTTTTATGGAATACACAAATGCCCAAGATGCGGGGACACGGTACTTAAAGATTGAAAGTGACAAGTGGATTTATATTCCCGAGGCTGCAGATGTACTAAAGCTTTCTGGGCATCTACTAAGGGATAGTATGATGGGAAGCGATATTTCATATGATGACATGGCAGAACAAGGTTCGCATGAAAACGATTATTTTGCCGAAAGTGTGCAAAGTACTACTTTTGAGGGAGCTGTGGTATATGTTTTAACCGCGGGCAAGATTACCGTAGTAGAAGCTCTGCATACAAGAAAATAGATACATTATCAAAAAAGTAAACACAGCTGTTTTGTATAAATATGCAAAATTTTGTATTTTTATGCAAAATTTTATTGACAATTTATATAAGTATTAGTATAATAAGAAAAATAAAATTTAGGAGAAATAACGTGAAAAAAGTATTAAGCGTTTTAATTGTACTTTTACTTGCAAGTGCTTTTGTATTTGCTGGTGGGTCAAGCGATGAAGTTGTAATTAACGGTGCTGCAGATTTAGCAGGTAAAAAAATTGGTGTTCAAGGTGGAACAACCGGTGAAGCTTGGGTTCAAGAAAATGTAGAAGGGGCAGAAATTGCTTCTTTTAAATCAGGAATAGATGCCGCATTAGACTTAAAAAATGGTGCAATTGATGCAGTTGTATTAGATGAGCTTCCTGCAAGAGAAATTGTTGCAAGAAACGATGATTTAATGATTGTTACAGATCAATTTGCACGAGAAGAATATGCTATTGCAGTTAAAAAAGGCAACACAGCACTTCTTAACTCAATCAATGCAACTATTGAAGAATTAAAAGCAAATGGTGGCTATGAAGCATTAGTGCTTTCATTTATGCCTACAGATGGAAACATTGTAATTCCTTCTGTAGAAATGACAGGAAGTGGTTCTCCAGTAAAACTTGGAACAAACGCCGCCTTTGCTCCGTTTGAATATGTTGAGGGTACCGAGG
Organism: uncultured Treponemataceae bacterium; assembly: GCA_964369735.1. Lineage (GTDB taxonomy): Bacteria > Spirochaetota > Spirochaetia > Treponematales > Treponemataceae > CAYJFX01. The sequence goes on along the minus strand of CAYJFX010000001.1, from coordinate 10,559 downwards.
TAGTAGGTTTTGACATTACTATGGGTCAATACATTGCAAATGATTTAGGGCAACCATTAGAAGTTGTAGATATGGCTTTTGAAAGTCTTATTGCAGCCGTAGATTCAGGTGTAATTGATTTTGTTGCAGCAGGTATGTCTGTAACTGAAGAAAGAAAGAAAAACGTTGACTTTTCTGTTCCTTACTATGAATCAGAACAAGTTATTATTGTAAGAAAATAATTTTTCTAAATAAACACGCCCTGTTGTACCTTTGTGCTGCAACGGGGTTTTTGTCATTTTAAATGCAATAGCAAAGTATTGCAAAAGGACGGCACGATTGTTTCAATCTTTTTATGACACTATTATAGCAGGGGAGCGCTGGAAGCTCCTTTTTGAAGGTTTGGGCATAACCCTTTTTATTGCGATAACAGCTATTGCAATAGGCACTGTTTTGGGTTGTGTTTTTGCCATTTTAAAAATATCAAAAAATCCTCTTGCACGCGGCATAGGTAATGTTTACACAACAGTTATACGAGGCATCCCGTTAGCTACGCAGTTAATGATTTTTTATTTTGTAATTTTTGCACCGCTTGGTATGGATAGGCTTACCGTTGCGGTTCTTGCATATGGTATAAATTCTGGAGCATACTGCACTGAAATTTTTAGAGCAGGTATTCAAGGTGTCGATATTGGACAAATGGAAGCAGGACGCTCACTAGGTTTAACTCGCTGGCAAACACTTATGAAGATAATTTTTCCACAAGCGGCAAAGGCCGTTCTTCCAACCTATACAAGTGAATTTATTGTACTTGTAAAAGAAACATCAATTGTAAGTTTTATTGCTGTTATGGATTTAACAAAGGCTGGCGATATGATTCGAAATGCTACCTATAATGCATGGTTTCCTCTAATTAGCTGTGCCGTACTTTACTTATGCATGACCCTCGGCTTAACAAAGATATTTGCTGTGCTTGAAAAGCGTATGGCAAGAAGCGATAGGGGGTAGTTTATGAACATGATAGAAGTAAAAAATCTTGATAAAAATTTTGGAGAGCTCCAAGTTTTAAAAAATATTACAGAAACTATTCGCCAAGGGCAGCGTGTTGTAGTAATTGGCCCCTCGGGTTCAGGGAAAAGTACTTTTTTGCGGTGTCTTAATCGTTTAGAAGATCCAACTGGTGGGCATATAATTTTTGAAGGTTCTGACATAACAGACAAAAATACAAATATCGATGCCCTTCGTCAAAAAATGGGTATGGTGTTTCAGCACTTTAATCTTTTTCCGCATCTTACAGTTATGCAAAATATTACCCTTGCTCCGTTAACACACAAACTAATGACAAAAGAACAAGCAAAAGAAAAAGCAATAGCTCTTCTTAACCGAGTGGGATTAGCTGATAAGGCGGACGAGTATCCATCACGCCTTTCGGGTGGCCAAAAACAACGGATAGCGATTGTTAGAGCTCTTGCAATGGAGCCCGATGTAATGCTTTTTGACGAGCCTACAAGTGCTCTTGACCCTGAAATGGTAGGCGAAGTTTTAGAAGTAATGAAGCAGCTTGCAAAAGAGGGAATGACAATGGTTGTTGTTACCCATGAAATGGGCTTTGCTCGTGAAGTTGCAGATGAAGTATATTTTATGGATGAAGGAATTGTTGCAGAAAAAGGAAGTCCCGAGGATATTTTTGGGAAGCCCAAAAATCCGCGATTACAACAATTTTTGCAATCAGTTTTATAAAAAAAAGGTGCGACAATGCACCTTTTTTTTTATAATATGATATAATACCTATATCATATACAAAGGATAATAAAATGACATTAAAACAGCGAATTTTACGGAGTAAAGGAAGCCTTAATATTCTTTTAACACTTTTTTGGGCAATAGCATATATTGTAAATCCAATAGCTATAAATCTTTCCTATGCTTCAAGTGCATGGACATTGCTTATTGTAATAACATCCTATCTCGTTATAAATTCTTTAGAAGTAGTGCGTGGATTAAACCTAGTAGCTATTTCTTCGGGGCAGGAGAAAATTGATATTAGACCGATGGTAAAAAGGGCAAAAAAGAGAGTAATTGTACTAGCAATTATTTGGGTATCTTTTTTTCTCGTTTCCATTGCTTCTATGGCACTTTTTAATTATAGGGCGTATAGAGATCAGTTTGGTGAAAGCGTTTTAACAGATTTTTCAGATGATGTTCAATTGGTTGATTTGAGCCAAGTGCCTATTGTTGATAAAGTTTTGGCAAGAACTCTCGCAGATAGAAAGCTCGGTGAAGACCCTGGTCTTGGCTCTCAAGTATTTGTCGGTGAGCCAGTAATACAACAAATAAACGGAGAGCTTGTATGGGCTGTACCGCTTCATCACTCAGGTTTTTTTATGTGGTTTAGTAATATGTCTGGTGCTCGAGGATATATAAAGGTTTCTGCAACAGATTTACAAGATATAGAATTAGTAAATACTCCTATTAAGTACCAACCCAATTCGTATTTTTTTGATGATATTAATAGATATGTTAGGCTTTTGAAAGGGCAATTATTTAGTGGTTTAACAGATTATTCTTTTGAAATATCTGATGAAGGAGATGCGTATTGGATAATTACGCTCTATGAGAACCGCTGGCTGTTTTCACTTCCTGAGGCAACCGGTGTTATTACTTTAAATGCAACAACAGGTGACATTGCAGAATACAGTATGAGCGATATACCGTCTTGGGTAGACCGTGTGCAACCAGAAGAGTATATAATAAATCAAATAAACAACCAAGGGCAATATGTGCATGGTATATTCAATTTTTCTAATAGAGATAAGTTTATGTCGAGCAGTCAAATGGCAATTGTATACCAAGAAGGAAATTGTTTTCTATTTACAGGCTTAACCTCTGTTGGAGCTGATGAATCTGCCATTGGGTTTTTGATGGTAGATATGGTAACAAAGGAATCAAAACTATACAGAATTAGTGGTGCAACAGAATATGCCGCAATGCTTTCTGCGCAAGGGGCGGTACAACAATTTGGGTACTTTGCAACATCCCCTATCATAATTAATCACAATGGTATACCAACATATTTTATCACTTTAAAAGACAATTCAGGTCTTATAAAGCAGTACGCCTTTGTTTCTGTTGAAAATGTAACATTGGTGGGAACTGGGGATACAATTACAGAAGCTTTAAGAGATTATAATAGCGACATAGGGGCTACCAATAGCTTTGTTGAAGAAAGCGGTGAAGAAATAGTAGTTAGCGGAAATATTTTGCGTATTGCATCTGAAACAGGGGACTTTGGACAGAATTATAATTTCATTCTTGAGGGAATAGAAAACAAAATCTTTTATGCTCCACAAGAGCTAAGCGTTGAGTTATCTCTGAGCCAAGTTGGTGATGAGGTAAATATTTCCTATTATGAAACAGATGATGGCATAATTAAAGTGATTTTCTTTGATAATACAGAATTTAGTCAAGAATAGTGTAAATAACCTATGAAGAAACATGTAATATGTGCAACACTTCTTGTAGAAACCTCTCCACAAGCGCTCCCTTTAGGCGCTGCTTGTGTGGCTTCCGCAATAAAAAACTCCATACAAGATGTGAGTGTTGAAATAATTGATTTTTCGCCGGAGCAAGACTCTCTAAAAAATAAACCTTTTGAAAAACAAGCTGAAATAATTGCAACCGAAATAATTGAAAAAAAGGCGCATGTTGTATGCTTTTCTGTGTATGTTTGGAACAGGCATGCTCTTTTTGAGGCTGCCAAGATAGTGAGAAAAAAGTGCCCCGATACCCTTTTGCTTGCTGGGGGGCCAGAAATTACCGCACAAGCAAAGTTTTTTCAAAAAGCTAAAGAGATGGTGTTTGATTGTGTAATATGTGGAGAAGGGGAAGATGCAACAAGCGTCGTTGTAAAAAATTTTTTCGAAGAGGGTAAAAAGCCAACAAAAAAAGTACTGTTTGCAAAACCATGCAATCTTGAACTGCTATCTTCACCCTATGTAGATGGGACACTTGATGCAGCAAAATATTCAGGGGCTCTGTGGGAGCTTGCACGGGGCTGCCCCTACTCTTGCTCCTATTGTTATGAGTCAAAAGGTGAAAAACAAGTACGCTATTTTCCTAAAAAACGGCTATATGAAGAACTAGATTACTTTGTTGCATCAGATATTGCACAAGTATTTGTTTTAGATCCCACCTATAATGTTGATAAAAACAGGGCTCTTGACTTACTTAGATACATTGAAAAGAAAGCTCCTGATATTTTTTTTCATTTTGAATGCAGGGCAGAGCTTTTAGACAAATCCCTCGTACAAGCTTTTTCAAAAATTTTGTGCTCGCTTCAAATAGGACTTCAGTCTTCTAATGAAAAAGTTTTATCATTAGTAAACAGGCCGTTTAACAAAAAAGATTTTGTTAGAAATATTGCCCTATTAAATGATGCCGGGGTTGTTTTTGGTTTTGATGTAATTTATGGCTTGCCAGGAGAAACCTACGAATCATTTTTAAAAAGCATTGACTTTGCATTAGAGCTCTATCCTAACCATATTGAAATATTTCAACTAGCAGTTTTACCTGGCACAGACCTTTTTGATAGGGCAGAGGAATTAAGGCTTTCTTTTATGAAAGAAGCACCTTATTTAGTACTAGAGACACCAATTTTTTCAAAAAGCGACATTGAAAAAGCTAAAACTTTTTCTTTTGCTGCATCTCTTTTCTATACTCAAGGAAGGGCGGTGCCATGGTTTTTATCTTTAATAAAGCCACTACAAAAAAGGCCTTCGCAAATTATAATTGAATTTATGAGTTTTATAAAGACAAATGGCATAACTAAGGATAAAAACCTTTCGTTTGATGACATAGTTTTATTACAAAAAGATTTTATAAAAGGGCTCTATACAAAGGCAAATGTAAAACATCTCATTCGGTTTTCGCTTGATATTATCGATTTAAATGCTGCAGTATCTAGGTACATTGCAGAAGGAACAGAGTCTACGGTACATCTTAACTACCACCCTGATGACCTATTAAGTCCGTACAGTCAAGATCCAAAATATTTTGTTAAGCATGCGGAAGCATTTTCCTGTACGGTTGAGGTGAGTAAAGAAGTTGAAAAAAGAACTGGCGAGATATATACAATAATTTTTGATGATTAAAAAGATATCGGTGAAAGAGCTTGCGTACTTTGCCCTCAAGAATTCTTGAGGGCTTTGTTTTTAAGAGCTAAGGCTTTGTAGTTCCTTTGCGTATTCTTTTTTTATTTCTTCCTCTATGGTGCGAAGCGCTCTTTGAGCTGCTTCATCTTCTGTAAGATGTGCTTCGCGCCCAGTTAAGCCCCATGGTAAAAAGGTTTTGTTTTTAATATCAACGAGTTCTGTGTTTAATGTAAATCGCACATACTTATTATTTTGACTTGAAGACATTTCAAAAGGCGAAATTAAGAGTTCACCATACAAGATATAAGGCATACTTGAGGTAGGATTTCGAGGTGCTGTTAGACTTTCACTTTTAAATCCAACACTTTTGAAGGCGTTGCTAAGTGATGTTGAAACTCGCCTGTCAACATCACCTGAAATATTTACACCAATATATATTTTTTCTTTTTCTAATTGAATGAGGACAGAAATGGCGTTGGAGCTTTTATACGCTAAATCAATTGACTTAAACATTGCAGGATTTATTATAGAAAGAAGCTTTAGATATGCATCATTTTCAAGGGCAATGGCTAGTGCGTTTTGGGCAGCTCCAACACCTTCAAAAGTTGCTTCGTTATCTATCATAAAATTTAATAATCCGTTAATGGCATCTTCATTTTCTCTTATTTTTTGCGCATAGAAGCCCCCGACTTCACTTCTATCTATAAGAGCTAGGGCATATACGGTATTATCTTTAGCCGTCCATACCTCTTGTATTTTTATACCTATAATCTCATCAAGAACGGAACTTGTTGTGACTGTTGTTTCATAACTTCTATTAAGATCTGTTAGATTGTTTTCAAAGCTTTGCGTTGCTGTGCTTTCGGCTTGAACACGTTGGCTTATTATCTTGCTTACATTTGCAACTGCTTCTGCCTCTGCAGTCGAGCGATCTTGTGCGTGTCCTACAGCTCCAAGATAATTAGACTCTGCATATTCTGCATGTACATCGGTAACCCAAGAAGGAGCGCTTGTGTTTGTAGAAGATGTACTTGTGCACGAAAAGGCTAAGTTAACACATAAAACACAAAGTGCGCCTAATTTAATTTTGTTTTTTTTCATTGTAAACATACAGCCTCCACTAGATTTACGTTATTTGATGTAACTATTACTTTTTCACTAATTTGTTGATATAGAATATTATTACGTGCATCATAGCACGTAATCTTAACGTCATACAAGCCCTCATCTAAGTTTATTCCGCCTACCCAAACAAGAGCTGGGAAGTATTTTGAAGATCGTATATCTGCCTGTTCAGAAAATTCAGTAAATAGATTTGCAAAAATATTAAACAAAGAAGCCCACTGCGCAGCGTCACTTTGTTGCATCGCGCTTGTAACGCCCGCATTTACGGCAGTTTTTGATATTGCGCGGAGGATTGTTTTTAGGTATATTAGACCTTGTCTTTGTTGAAATGTATCAACTGCTATGTTTTCTACACTTTCTATGACTTGAAGATTTCCTGTATAAATATTTTTATCTTCATCTGTTGCTTGTATGTGAATTGCCGATACTCGGGAGGAGTTTTTTTCCATAATAGGGAGTGCTAGTTTAAACCATGTATCGTCAATTAGGCCTGGGAGCCTCACTGTTTCTTCTCGCTTTTCGGGGGCTGTACCCGTATAACAAAAAATATTGAGCCGCTCTTTGTCAGTTGGGATAGAGAACTCTTCTTGAACTGCTTTTGGAACGGGAAAAGGATAAAGTTGGGCTTGGTTTGTAAATGCTTTTTCTATAAAGTTTTTATCAATTTGCGCAGAGTCCATTCTTCCAATAGAGCGGTACAACAGAAGGCTTACATATCGCGCAAAGGCTGAGTCATAAAACTCCATAGTTTCAAAGGATTGTCCAGATGGCAAAAGAGAGTCAGCGTTATAGCCCTCTCGTTGTGTTTGCGCACGAGCATGTTCTAAAGCTGGTGCATATTTTGTTGATAGTAGCTGTAGCTTATTATTAAAGCGCCTAATTTCTACAAAGGCTCCCTCTGTGTTTCCAAGCTGAATGTAATTGAGCGCCATGAAGAGGTTTGTGTAAATATCTTCAAAGTCTTCTCCTGCATAATCTACTATAGTATCATTAAGTACATATGAACCAATTGTTTGAGTTATGCTTATTGCAAAATATTCTTGAATAAGTTGTTCTGCATTAGAAAGATGCTCATTTGATATTACATAATCACCATTATACCTTGAAAGCATACCTGAGTCTAAAGCATATAATACTTTATCAGTTTGTTTATAAAGGGTTCCTTTTTGAGACTCTAATGAAATGTAGGCTGTTGAAAAGTCCCCTTGACCGACTTGTGTATCGATGCTTTCAAAGTCTCTCGTAGACGCACAAGAGATTAGTATAAAAAGAGATACACAAAAAATAATTGATAAAGAAATATTAAGCCATTTTCCAGGGAGAAAATGGCTTTGAGTTGATGAGAAATGGTTTTTATTGTTTCTCAATTGTGTAAACATACATTAAAATCGTGTTTTAGGGTTTGTAATAAACTTTTTAATTTCTGAGTTTTCACCTACCCAAAGCTTGCGGTTTGTTTCGATAGCAATGAGTTCAGCTGTTACATAATAAGTTCTTGTTGCTTCGTTATCTATGGCATCTACAATTGTTTTTACAGAGCCTACGAGCATAAAGTCTGCGCCTGTTTCATTTGCTAGTCTACTTGCAGTTTCTTCGCTTGCCCATTCTTGTTGTTCAAGACGTTCTTGCCTGATTTCATCACGTTGACTTGCATCTGCAACAAACTCTACTCTTCCACTGTTTATAAGTGCTGCTTCAAATTTTTGAGAAAGAATAGATGTATCCAAGTGCTCATCACTTTGATTGCTAAATGTACCAACAATAACAACTGGGAGCTCTCCATTGTTTTGGATATAGTTGGTAATAGCAGGGGCTGCAACGCATTCTTCAACGAGCGAGTTTGCTACAAGTCTAACATCGGTGTCATTCCAATACCCGCTTAAATCAGTTTGAGTTTCTGCATCAATGCGTTCTACCTTTGTTGATGCACAACTAAATACGAGTGCTGTTAGGCACAAAAGAGCTAAAATTTTTACTGTTTTCATATTATTGACCTCCAAAAATGTATGCAAATACCTTTGCATCTTCTATTGTGTTTTTTATTGACGAGTTTTCATTTGGCATATGGGCTGTTTCTTCTAAAGTTGCCCATACAACTGCATTATATCCTTCAAGTCGTAAAAAGGCTCCAACCGTTCCACCGCCTATTCCTATTGGACGTGCAGTGATTCCACGTAACTCTTTTATAGCCCTTGTTAGTTCAATTACAACTGGCGCATCTACAGGTGTTGGTGGAGTTTTTTTTGTTCGCTCTTCTTCACACGTAATGCTAACATTGTATTGTTTTTCTACTTCTCTTATTCGCTTTGTAATTTCTTTTCGAATGTCTTCAAGCTCATAGCACGGAAGTATTCTACAATCCATGTAAAAAACATCCTCTCCTGGGATTGTATTTATATTTGGAACATTAGCTTCTCTTTTTGTTGGCTGAAAGGTTGAATAGTTCGATTCAAAAATATCATCAGTTTTGTTAAAGAATTTTTCTAAGTCATGTAAACGAAGTGAAAGGGCTGAAGCTGCTATGCAGGCATTAGATCCCAAGTCTGGGCGAGAACCGTGTACTTGTTGGCCTTTTACAATAAATTTTAAAGGAAAGCCTGTTTTTTCTGCAACTTCTATTGTTTCACCCGTTGAATCCCCTGCATCGGGAATAATAATGAGGTCTTGTTTTCGGAATAAATTGTGTTCTCGCAAAAGGTACTGAATTCCATAAGCTGAGCCAACCTCTTCATCTGCAACAAAAAGAAGTTTTACCGTAAAAGCAGGCTTTATGTTATGTTTTAAAAAGGCAAGGGCGGCAACAATACTTGAAACCAAGCCTTGTTGGTTATCTTCTACGCCTCTTCCATAGAGCTTTCCCTCTTTTTCTACTACTTCCCAAGGACTATGTTCCCATTGAGAAAGTTCCCCTTCTGGAACAACATCAGTGTGCGACATAATCCAAATAGTTTTTTCATCACTTTCACCTTCAATTGTCGCAACGAGATTTGGGCGAATGCCACTCGATACGCGTGAATCGGGCGCATCAAAGCGCTCTAAGGTAGTAATGTTATTCGCCTTTAGCCATTCTTCTAAGGCAAGAACTTTTTCAAGCTCACCATCTCCACCGCTTTCTGGGGCGATTGCGATTTTTGCGGTGAGTGTTGTTTGTAAATCAATAATAGTATCTTTGCTTTTTTCAATGAATGAAAGTATTGTATCAAAGTTTTCCATTTTTCCTACTTATTATACACATTCCAGGTTGATTGCACGAGGGTATCAACATCGGAGTTTTCTGCTTTCCAATTGAGCTTTTCTCGTGCAAAGGCAGAGGTTGCATAAAGACAAGCAGGATCTCCCGCTCGGCGCTCTACATATTTTGTAGGTATTTCTTTTCCTGTTATGCGCCGTGCTGCCTCGAGCATTTCGGTAACCGTAATGCCCACTTCGCTTCCGAGGTTTACTTTTAGGCTTTCGTTGGTTTTTGAAATAACATTAAGGGCTTTAACATGCGCAATGGCAAGGTCTTTAACATGTACATAGTCTCTAATACAGGTTCCATCTCTTGTGTCGTAATCTTGTCCAAATACTTGTAGTTCTTTTCTCATGCCACAAGCAACTTCCATAATTACAGGTAGGAGGTTTGCAGGGTTTTGCTCTAAACCTGTTAAAACTCCATCTGGGTCATAACCTGCCGCATTAAAATAGCGAAGAGATGCGAATTTTAACCCTTTAAGTTTATCGTACCAATCCATATAACTTTCTATATCAAGTTTTGTAAAGCCGTAGTAGTTCTCTGGGTTTTTTGGATGGTTTTCGTCTATGGGTAAGTATTGGGGTTCACCAAAAACTGCTGCCGAAGAAGAAAACACCATGTATTTGCAGTCATGTTTTACTGCAGAGTTTAAAATATTGAGCGTACCTGTAATATTGTTTACAGAATATTTTTCAGGAACAATCATTGATTCGCCTGCTGCTTTAAAAGCTGCTAAGTGTATGAACGCATCAAAGTTCTTTGAAAAAGCGTTGTCAAGGTCTGTTACATTTAATATATCGCCTTCAATAAGGGCATTTTTTTCAAATAAATTTTGCTTTAATCCTGAAGAAAAATTATCAAATACCGTTACTTCGTGGTTATCTGCCATGAGCTCTTTTACAACATGACTTCCAATATATCCTGCTCCACCTATTACTAATACCTTCATACAGCCTCCAAAAACTGTTCCTATTTTAGCATAAAAAGACCTTGTTTGCAAGAGAAGGAAAAGACAAAAAAAAGCAAAAAATGACATAATTTTTGTATCTTTTTTTACAAAGAAGTGTTGT